>JANXUM010000216.1 GCA_025356215.1 Bryobacter sp.
CAACCAGGAATTGACCGAGGTTTGTAACTTGGCTATTGCGGTAGAAAGGGAAGACGAGGATCTGATCGCTGGTGGCGGCGGCTACTTGGCCGCCGATGACGGTGGTGTAGTCGTCCCAGAGTTGGCCCCAGGTGGAGAAGGTGTCGTAGCCGGAGTCGAAATAGTGACCTTGGGCGGGGCTGGGCGTGAAGTTGAGATGAGTGGTGAACTGGCCGCTGAGGGGGACAACCGGGACAACGACGCCGAACCAGGTGATGGAGGAACCCTCGAAGCGGACGAGCTTGCGAGTGTACGCCGTTTTGACGGTGATCGGTCTGAGCTGGGCCGCGCCGCGCAGGCTGGTGGGTTCGGTTACGATGGCGCTGGAGTCGATATCCTCGAGGCGGCCGCCGGGGGCGGGTACGATTGTGGCGATGGGCATCAGGGGCGCGCGGCCGGGCTCGCGGGCGAGCTCGTTCATCAACTTAAGTGTGCCGCCACCGGGATCGATGACGCCGTCGATTACAGGGCGGCGGTTGGCGGTTTGAAATACGATGATTTGCGCGGTGACTTCGGCGATGATGGCGTTGCGATCAATGGCCCAGACGCCGCCGATCTCCATCGAGCCACCGTTGAGGACGGGGATGCGATCAAAGAGATCCATGACCTTGTCCAGATCGCGCTGGGTGTTGGGCATGGGGGTTCGACCGAATCGAATCCCCACTGCCGCATCGAGCCTTACAGGTACACCGGCCACTGTTTACGTCCCTCCGCTGGGGCTTAGGTTAGCGCAGTGTGGACATGTCGATCACGAAGCGGTATTTGACGTCGCTTTTGAGCATGCGGTCGTAGGCTTCGTTGATTTTGTCGATCGAGATCAGTTCAATATCGGAGACGATGCCGTGCTGGTTGCAGAAGTCGAGCATTTCCTGAGTTTCCGCAATGCCACCGATGAGCGAACCAGCGATCGAGCGGCGGCGGAAGATGAGCGGGAAGACGCCGGGCGAGGGGTGTGGCGAATCGGGGGCGCCGACCAGGACCATGGTCGCGTCGCGCTTAAGCAGGGCGATGAAAGGGTCGAGATTATGGGCGGCGGCGACGGTGTTGACGATGAGGTCAAAGCTGTTGGCGTGCGCGGTCATTTGCGCTTCGTCCCTGGAGATGACAACCTCGTTGGCGCCCATGCGGAGGGCGTCTTCGACCTTGTTGGCTGAGGTGGTGAAGAGGACGGTGTGAGCGCCCATGGCGTGAGCGATCTTGACGCCCATGTGGCCGAGGCCGCCGAGGCCGACGATACCGACTTTCTTGCCCGGACCGGCTTTCCAATGGTGGAGGGGCGAGTAGAGCGTGATGCCGGCGCAGAGCAGAGGGGCGACGGCGGGCAGATGGGTGCCGTCGGCGATGGTGAGAACGAAGTCCTGATCGACGACGATGCGTTTTGAATAGCCGCCATAGGTGACGCCGCCGGTGTGTTTGTCCGGGGCGTTGTAAGTGCCGACCATGCCGGCGTCGCAGAACTGTTCGAGACCTTCTTTGCAGTTGGCGCAGGTGCGGCAGGAATCGACCAGGCAACCGACGCCGACGTTGGAGCCGGGGGCGAAGCGGGTGACTTCGCTACCGACGGAGGTGACGCGGCCGACGATTTCGTGGCCGGGGACGACCGGGTAGACGGTGCCGGGCCACTCGCCGCGGGCGGTGTGGAGGTCTGAGTGGCAGATGCCGCAGAAAAGGATTTCAATTTCTACATCGGTGGGACCGGGGGTGCGACGGTCGAGGGAGAAGGGGGCGAGGGGAGTAGTGGGGCTTTGGGCAGCGTAGGCGAGCGTTTTAGACATCGTTTGTTAGATTGTCGCATTGAGGGATCGTTGCATAAATACAGTGTCAATCCATGTTTCGAACTTGTAACCGACGTTCTTTAGAAGACCGGCCTGGGTAAAGCCGCAGCGCTGGTGGAGGCGGACAGAAGCCAGGTTGTCACTGCCGCCGATGACAGCAATCATTTCGCGTTTGCCGGCGGCGATGGATTCTTCGATGAGGCGCGAGAGCAATTGGCGGCCGATTCCCAGCCCCGTGTGCGTGTGGTGGATGTAGATGGAATCTTCGACCGTGAAGCGGTAGGCGGGGCGGAGGCGGTAGGGGCCGGTATAGGCGTAGCCGAGGAGTTGGCCTTCACTGGATTGGGCGATGAGATAGGGGAACTTGTGCTCGAGTATGACGGCGCGGCGGCGGGTAATCTCGTCTAGGCTGGGGGCGTTGAGCTCGAAGGTTGTAGTTGTGTGCTCGACGTAGTAAGCGTAGAGGGCGGCAATGGCCGGGAGGTCTGTGTCGGTGGAGGGCCGGATGTTAACGGAGGAGAGCACTGGAGCGCGTGGCCCAATCGAGCAACCAACCGGGGAAGACGCCGAAGCCGATAGTGGCGGCGGCGGAGAGCCAGAGCACGGCCTGGAGCGAGGCGGCAGGGGCTTCGAGAGCGGGGGCGTCTGCGGCGACGGGCTTCATGTACATCGCGACGAGGATGCGGACATAGTAGAAGGCGGCGACGGCGCTGGAGAGTAGACCGAGGGCGGCTAGCCAGTAGAGCTCGGCGTCGATGGCGGACTTGAAGATGTAAAACTTGCCAAAGAAACCGGCGGTGAGCGGGAGGCCGATGAGGGAGGCGACGAAGACCGTCATCAAGGCGGCGGTGGCGGGCTGCCGGGCGGCGAGGCCGTTGTAGTCTTCGATGGCGGTCTCTGGGCGCATGGAGAGGACGGCGAAGGCACCAGCGTTCATCAGGGAATATGCGGCGAGATAGAAGAGGACCGCGCTGACGCCGAGGGAGGAATGGGCGGCGACGGCGACGAGAATGTAGCCGGCGTTGGCGATCGCTGAATAGCCGAGGAGGCGTTTGATGTCGGTCTGCCAGAGAGCGGCGAAGTTGCCGACGATCATGGTGAGCAAAGCGACCGCGCCAAGGAGGGGGAGCCAGCGATCGGAGAGCGGCTCAAAGGCGATGAAGAAGATTCGCAGAAGAATGGCGAAGGCAGCGGCCTTGGGGGCGGCGCTCAAGAAGGCGCTGACGGGGGTAGGAGCGCCTTGGTAGACGTCCGGCGCCCAGCTCTGGAAGGGGAAGGCCGAGATTTTGAAGCAGAGGCCAACCAGGATGAGCGCGGCGGCGATGGAGGTGAAGACGAGGTCGGGGGCGATATCGGGGTTGCCGAGGACGGCGGCGATGCGGGTGAAGTTGGTGGCCCCGGTGAGGCCGAAGATCCAGGCGATGCCGTAGAGGAAGAAGCCGGTGGCGAAACTGCCGAGAAGGAAGTATTTGAGGGCCGATTCATTGGAGCGCTTGTCGTCGCGGAGGTAGCCAGCGAGGACGTAAGAGGAGATGGAAGAGATCTCTAGGCCGATGAAGACCATGATCAATTCGTTGGAGGCGGCCATGAGGGATTGGCCCAGGATGGACAGGAGCAAGAGCGAATAGAATTCGCCGCCCTCGGCGTTGAGCTTGCGCAGGAAGGGGCTGGCGGTGAGGACGGTGAGCGCGCCGACGCCCAGGACAAGAAGGCGAAAGAAGGTGGCGAAGGAATCGACGACGAGCATGTCGTGGAAGGCGCTGCCGGGGTTGTCGCCGGCAATCATTGAGGCGACGGCGGCGAGGGCGAGGCCGATCAAGGCGAGGGTCGGCATGCCGGGGCGGGTGCCGTGGTCGTCGTAAGAGGATTCCCAAAGCATGATGGCGATGGCGAAGAAGGCGAGGATGACCTCGGGGAGGAAGCGGAGGAGATCGAGAGCGTTGGGCATCATGCTAGTTGCCATTGCGCGCCTCCGGATTCGGCGTGGGGGCGGGCGTCTCGACGCGGAATTCTACATTCATTTTGGTTTGTTGGAGGATCTTTGAGTTGACTGCGGATTGCAACGGAAGGAAGCCACCGGACCAGACGCCCATAACGATCATGAGCAGCAGAAGTGGGGCGACAGCGAGAGTTTCTGTGCCGCTGAGGTCGGCGGTGGCGGCCTCGGGCTTGGGGCCGAGGAAGATGCGTTGGTAGGACCAGAGCAGGTAGACCGCTGAGAGGATGACGCCGACGGCGGCGGCGGCGGCGGCGGGGAATCCGGTGAAGGCGACGCCTTGGAGGATTAGGAATTCGCCGACGAAGTTATTGAGGGCGGGCAGGCCGGAGGAGGCGAGGGCGGCGATGAGGAATGCGGTGGCGAGCCAGGGGGCGCTGGTGGCGACTCCGCCGAAGCTGGCGATTTCGCTTGAGCTTTTGCGGTCTTCAAGATAGCCGGCTAGAAGGAAGAGAGCGCCGGTGGTGATGGCATGACAGACCATCTGGTAGGCCGCGCCATCGAGACCGTTCTGGTGGAAAGAGAACACGCCGAGAACGATGAAGCCCAAGTGACTGAGCGAGGAGAAGGCGAGGAGGCGCTTGAGGTTGGGTTGGACGATGGCGACGAGCGCGCCGTAGAGGATCGCGATGATCGCAAGAGCGTCGATCCAGCCGGCGCAATCGCGAGCGGCATTGGGGAAGAGCGGGAGGCAGAAGCGCAAGAGGCCGTAGGTGCCGAGTTTGCCCATGAGGCCAGCCATCATGATGCCGAGGGGCGAAGGGGCGGTGGCGTAAGCGTCAGCCTGCCAGGCGTGGAAGGGGAAGAGGGGGGTCTTGACAGCGAAGGCGAGAAAGAAGGCCAGAAAGAGAGGCATCTGCTCGGCGGGGCTGAGGCGGAAGGAGCCGGCGGCCATCTGGGCCATGATGTTCTGGAAGTCGAAGGTGCCGGATTTGAGGAAGAGGTACACGATCGCGGCGAGCATCAGAACCGAACCGGCGAAGGTGTAGATGAAAAAGCGGACGGTTGCGCCGGTGGAGGTGGCGCGCCCCGAATCTTTGCCATAGCGGCCCATGAGAAAGAGGCACGGGACTAGCGTTAGCTCGAAGAAGACATAGAAGAGGAAAAGATCTTGCGCCGAGAAGACGCCGATGATGCCGGCCTCCAGCAGGAGGAGCCAGGCAAGAAAGCTTGCGTCGCGCTTGGCGGAACTGAGGACGGCGATGAGGGTAAGCAGGGCGGTAGCGGCGATGAGCCAGAGCGAAAGGCCGTCCGCGCCGATGGAGAAGTGAATTGGAGGGTAGGGGATCCAGTTGATGTCGATGGCCTGGGACAAGCGGGTTGGATTTTGGGCGACAGCGGGGATCAGAGCCAGAGCCGCCAGCAGAGTTGTGCCGGAAGCGGCGAGAGCGGCGGTGAAGGCGGTCGATGAATTGCGGCGGAAGAGCGTCATGCAGGCGAAGAAGCCGAGGACGGGAATGAGGATAGCGAGGAGGAGAAACATTAGCGCGTGCCTCCGGCCGTGGCCATGACGCCTAGAAAGATGACAGCACCGAGGAGGATGTAGACGGCGTAGCTGCGGATGTTGCCACCCTGGAGAATTCGGAAGGCACCGCCGAGCCAGTTGGAGACGGCGGCTGTACCGGTGACGGTGCCGTCGATGACAACGTTCTCGACCCCGTTGAGCAGGACATCGCGCGAGCCATGCTCCAAGGGGTGCACGATGGCCGCATCGTAGAACTCATCGACATAGAATTTGTTGGCGATGGCGCGGTAGACGCCACCCAAAGACCGGGCGAACCCGTTGGCCGAGCCGGGATTCAAGACGTACATGTAATAGGCGGTGAAGATACCCGCGAAAGCAAAGCCAAGCGAGACGCCGATGAGCCAGACTTCGTGGAATTCCATATGCTCGGGAAACAGAGGAGCGAGCCACTCCATGACGGGCAGATACCCGCCGGCGACGCTGAGCAGCGCGAGGATCACCAGCGGCATGTACATTATGGCGGGCGACTCGTGGGGGTGGGCCTTGCCGCGGTATTCGCCGAAGAAGCATAGGAAGATGGCGCGGAAGACGTAGAAGGCGGTGAGACCGGCGGTGGCGACGCCGACCCAGTACATCCAGGGGGCATGCGCGTAGGCGGCGATGAGAATTGCGTCCTTGGAGTGGAAGCCGGCCAAGGGCCAGACGCCGGAAATGGCGATGGCGCCGATGAGGAGGGTCCAGTAGGTGATGGGGATCTTGGAGCGCAGGCCACCCATGTTGTTGAGATCTTGCTCGCCGTGCAGGGCGTGGATGACGCTGCCCGCACCCAGGAAGAGGAGGGCTTTGAAGAAGGCGTGCGTGACGACGTGGAAGATACCAGCGGAGAAAGCACCGACGCCGAGGCCGACGAACATGTAGCCAAGCTGCGAGACGGTGGAGTAGGCGAAGACTTTCTTGATGTCGTTTTGCGCGCAGCCGATCAGGGCGGCGACGACGGCTGTGACGAGGCCGACAATGGCGACGGTGTCCATGGCGATGGGCGCGTGGAGGAAGATTACGCTGGAGCGGGCGACGAGGTAGACGCCGGCGGTGACCATGGTGGCGGCGTGGATCAGGGCCGAGACGGGCGTGGGGCCGGCCATGGCGTCGGGGAGCCAAACGTAGAGAGGGACTTGGGCGGACTTGCCGGCAGCGCCTACCAGAAGGAGGAGAGCGACCAGAGTGAGGAAGCCGCCGCCAGCCTCGATGGGCATCTCCTTGGCTGCGGTGAAGACGACGGTCATGTCGAGCGAGCCGAAGCGGGTGACTAGAAGGAGCATGGCGAGCGAGAAGCCGAAGTCACCGATGCGGTTGACGATGAAGGCTTTTTTTGCGGCGTCGCCAGCGAATTTTTCGAGAAAGTAGAAGCCGATCAAGAGATAGGAGCAGAGGCCAACGCCTTCCCAGCCAATGAAGAGCAGCAGGAAGTTTTGCGCAAGGACCAGAATCAGCATGAAAAACATGAACAGATTCAGGTAGGAGAAGAAGCGCCAGAAGCCCTCTTCGTGGTCCATGTAGCCGACCGCGTAGATGTGGATGAGGGTGCCGACGCCGGTGACGACGAGGAGCATGATCGAAGAGAGACGATCGATTGAGAGGTCGAAGCCGACTTGGAGGTCGCCCGAGGCGATCCAGGTGAAGTAGCGCTCGATGTGGGCGGTTTCCAGTTGGCCAAGGGAGTTGAGGCAGTTGAGGACCCAGAGGAGCGAGAGGCCGACGGAGCCGATGGCGATGGTGGAGACGACGACCTTGGACAGGCGGCGACCGACGGTGCCATTGATCAACGCGCCCAGCAGCGGGAAGGATAAGATGAGCCAGAGATTGAGATTGGGTTGGTTGGGCATTGGCTAGTTTTTGAGCGAATCAACCTCGTCGATCGAGAGCGTCTGGCGATTCTTGAAAACGGTGAGGATGATGGCGAGGCCGACGGCGGCTTCGGCTGCGGCGACCACCATGACGAAGAAGGTGAAGATCTGGCCGTCGATTTGGCGCAGTTGATGCGAGAAGGCGACGAAGCTGAGATTGACGGCGTTTAGCATCAATTCAATCGACATGAAGACGGTGATGATGTTGCGGCGAAAGAGGAAGCCGGCGACACCGAGCGTGAACAGAATTGCGCTGAGGATGAGATACCAGGAGAGCGGGACGGCGTTCAATTGAGGCATTAGTCGATCTCCTTGCGAGCGAGGACGATGGCACCCAGAATGGCGATGAGCACCAGGACGCTGGTGACCTCGAAGGGGAGCAGGTAGGTAGTGAAGAGGCTGCGGCCAATCTCTTTGGCCCCGGTGTTGAAAGCACCGAAACGAACCATGCCCATCGAGGGGGCCATCCGTTGGAGGATAAAGGCGAGCAGGCCGAGAAAGATCGTAATGAGCGGGATGCCGAGGAGACGCGAGGGCCACGAGCGGCCGGTGGCAGTCTCAGCGCCGGTGTTGAGCAGCATGATGACGAAGACGAAGAGCACCATGATGGCACCGGCATAGACGATCAACTGGACGGCGGCGATGAATTCCGCCCCGAGGAGCAGGTAAAGAATGGCGAGCGAGCCCATGACCCCGATGAGCGAGAGTGCGCTGCCGATGGGGTGTTTCTGGACGACGAGCGAGACGGCGCAGGCCACGGCGAGGACGGCGAAGATGACGAAGAGGATGAGATCCATGGCCTAGTTCTTTTGCCCCTGGAGCGCGACGGCGAAGGCGGTGACGAGCAGATTGACGATGGCGACGGGGAAGAGGAACTTCCAGGTGAAGTTCATCAGCTGATCGTAGCGGAAGCGAGGCAGCGTGCCGCGGACCCAGATGAAGAGGAAGAGGAGAATGCCGGTCTTGGCGATGAACCAGAAGAGCGGGACGAGGATGGGTTTGAGAACGGGGATCAGGAAGAGGAGAGCGAGACCGGCGAAGATTGCGCCGAAGGCGGGGAAGGAGACGCGATCCCATTTGCGGCCCTGGATCGGTTCGAAAACGCCGTGGTAGAAGAGCATGGCCGCGCCAGCGAGGAGGAGGATGACGGGGACGAAGTCGCTGCCGAACTCTGAAGGCCAGAGCGGCTGCCAGCCGCCGAGGAAGAGGGCGGTGGCCATGCAGGTTACCGTGATCATGTTGGCGTATTCGGCCATGAAGAAAGCGGCGAAGTTGAGCGAAGAGTATTCGGTGTGGAAGCCACCGACGAGTTCGTTCTCGGCCTCGGGGAGATCGAAGGGAACGCGGTTGGTTTCGGCGAAGGCGGAGACCAGGAAAATCAAAAAGCTGACGATCTGCGGGAAGGGCATCTGGAAGACGCTCCAGCGGGGGATGAAGCCGAGGTAGAAGCCAGCTTGCTCGTTGACGATAGTGCGGAGCGAGAGGTCGTTGAGCAGCAGGAGAGGCGCGGCGAGGGCGATGGCCATCGGCAGCTCATAGCTGATCATCTGCGCGGAACTGCGTAGACCGCCGAGCAGGGAGTATTTGTTGTTGGAGGCCCAGCCGCCGAGGGCGATGCCATAGACGCCGACACTGGAGATAGCGAGGACGAAGAGGACGCCGATGTTGATGTCGGCGAGGCCGAGGTCGGTGCGGACGCCGAAGATTTCGACGCTGGGGCCGAAGGGGATCACGCAGACCGAGATCAGCGCGAAGAGGACGGCGAGGAAGGGTGCCAGGACGTAGAAGAAAGTATTGACGTGCGAGGGGACGAAGCCCTCTTTGGTGGCCAGCTTGACGACGTCGGCGAGCGGCTGCAGGAGGCCGTTGAAGCCGACGCGATAGGGGCCGAGGCGGAGTTGGATGTGGGCCAGGACCTTGCGTTCAATCCATTGGAGATACGCGAGGGTGGTCATGAAGGCCCCCGCGACAATTGCAGTCTTGAGCAGACTGATGAGAAAGAAGTTCATCGTTGATAGAGTGCGCCCGGAAACTCAGGAACGCTCGTCAGTAGTTTCGAATGACGGCCCAAGGAGCCGGAAGTAAACAGCGTGTCGCCCGCTGAGCGGATCTCGTCAACGAGCACGTTGACCTTGACCGGACCATTAACAGGCGAGGTCAATGCCGCGCCGCCGGTAAGAAGCACAGGCAAGGGAACATTATACCCATGGACGCCCGAGTGAATTTCTTTGAAGACGATGTCGTGAGTCCAGGGACCGAGCGTCGGCGCCAGACCCATCTCTTTAGCGATGAGTCCGATGATTTCGAGATCAGCCTTGGCACCCATGGTTTTGATGGCGGCCTTGAGGCGCTGCACCTGACCCGTAACGTTGGTGAGGGTGCCGCTCTTCTCGTAGGCGGAGGCGGAGGGGAAGAGGACATCGGCGCGGGCGGCGGTCTCGTCGAGGAACATCGTGTGGGCAACGACGAAGGCCTTGCGCGAGGCGAGAGGGGCATGCCGCAAAGGGTTGGCGCCGACGATCCAGAGGACGTCGAGATCTTCAGCCGCGAGCATGCCAGCTTGCGATAGGCCGGGGTGCGGATCGACCTGGAAGCCGGGCAGCAGGTTGGGTAGGCAGCCCATGTCGAGAGCGCCGCGGGAGTTGGAATCGTCGACGAGGCAGACGTACTTGACGGGGATCCCGAGGGTGGCTGCCCAGGCGACGAGATCGCGGACGCGCTGGCCTTTGATGGAATCGCCGAAAAGGATGACTAGTTCTTTTTCGGCCTTCAACCGATCGGTGAGTTTAGCGAGGGCGTCGTATTCTTCGCCCAGCGGCACAGTGACGGAGGTGGCGGAATATTTGGCTTCGCGGACGGGGCCGGGCGTGACGGTGTAGATGCGCGTCTTGTTGTGTCGGACGCCGGCGCGGAGTTGGAAGGCGAGCAGCGGGTGCTGCTGAGAAAGATCGGACCCGATGACGAGGGCGGCCTTTGTTTTGTACAGATCGTCGGTGGTGGCTAGAGCGTCGGTTTGGCCGGAGAGCGCGTCCAGGAGGGTAATCAAATCGCCCGAGGCGGCGTGATCGAGGTTGGAGGTCTTCAGGCCGGCGCGGGTGAACTTTTGCAGGTAGAAGAGTTCTTCGTTGGTGAGGCGGGTATCGGCGATGACGCCAAATTTGCCGCCGTCCGCCTGGACGGATTTAAACTTTTCAGCGACAAAGCCGAGGGCCTTGGACCAGGAGACGGCCTCGAGCTTGCCGTCGATGCGGATCATCGGAGTGGTGAGGCGTTCTTCGCTAGCGGTGAAGTCGAAGCCGTAGCGGCCTTTGACGCAGAGGAATTCGCCGTTGATGCCGCCGCGGTCGCGATTGTTGCCGCGGATGATTTCGTCGTTGCGCACGCCCAGGGTTGTCTTGCAGCCATTGGAGCAATGGGTGCAGACGGTGGCGACGTGTTGCATCTCCCAAGGGCGGGTTTTATAGCGATAGATGTTGGAGGTGAGCGCGCCGACGGGGCAGATATCGATACAGGCACCGCACTCGTCGCAATCGAGATGATCTTCTTTGTTAGGAGCGATCTCGGAGAGCACGCCGCGATTGGTAACGCCGAGTGCGCCGACGCCCATGCCTTCATTGCAGGCGCGGACGCAGCGGTAGCAGAGGATGCAGCGGGCGGGGTCGTAGAAGACGACGGGGGACCACTGTCGCTCTGGGGCGTGATTCTTCATCTCGGTGAAGCGCGATTCGCCGGCACCGTAGCGGAAGACCATGTCTTGAAGCTCGCACTCGCCGCCTTTGTCGCAGACTGGACAATCGAGCGGATGGTTGGTGAGGAGGAATTCGAGGGTACCCTTGCGGGCCTTGGCGATCTGCTCAGTCTCGCTGCGGACGATCATGCCTTCCATGACGGGGAGGGTGCAGGCCGTCTGGAGCTTGGGCATCTTCTCGACTTCGACGAGGCACATGCGGCAAGCGGCCTGCAGCGAGTAGCCTTCGTAGTAGCAGAAGGCCGGAATCTCGATGCCGGAGCGTTTGCAGGCGTCGATGAGCAGCGTTCCCGGGGGCGCGGAAAGCTGGCGGCCGTCAACGGTGAAGTTGATGATTGTGGGGGGCGCTGTTACGGGAGTCGACATGTTTAGTTAATGGAGATGAGTTGGTCGGGGGTGGTGGCGAGCATGGTGGTTTCACGCAGGCGGGCTTCAAATTCTTCACGGAATTTTTCGATGAAGCCGATGGTGGGCATGGCGGCGGCGTCGCCGAGCGGGCAGAAGGTGCGGCCAAGCATGTTCTTGGCGAGCTCATGGATGAGATCGATGTCGGCGCGGCGACCGGTGCCCTCGTCCATGCGGGTGAGGATTTTGCGCAGCCAGCTTGTGCCTTCGCGGCAGGGGATGCACCAGCCGCAGCTCTCATGCGCGTAGAAGCGCATGGTGCGGAGGGCAACTTTGACGATGTCGGTATCTTCGTCCATGACCATCATGCCGCCTGAGCCAGCCATGGTTTTCATGCGAGCGTAGTTGTCGTAATCCATCGGGAAGTCGCACTCGTCAGCTTTGAGGACGGGCGAGGACGAGCCACCAGGGATGACGCCTTTGAGCTTCTTGCCGTTGAGGATGCCGCCGCAGGTCTCGTAAATCATCTTCTGCATGGGGAAGCCCAGGGGCACTTCGTAGACGCCGGGACGGTTGACGTGACCGGAGACGCAGAGCATGCGGGTGCCGCCGTTCTTGGGGGTGCCGATGTCGGCGTAGGCTTGGCCGCCCATGCGCAGCACGGCGGGCACAGTGCAGAAGGTTTCGACGTTGTTGAGCACGGTGGGCGAGGCATAGAGGCCGGAGACGGCGGGGAAGGGTGGACGGATGCGCGGGACGCCGCGCTTGCCTTCGAGAGATTCAAGCAGCGCGGACTCTTCACCGCACTCATAGGCACCGGCGCCGGTGTGGGTGTAGAGATCGAAATCGAGACCGCTGCCCTTGATGTTCTTGCCCAGGTAGCCGTGCGCATAGGCTTCGGCCAGGGCCTTATCCATGATGTCGATGAGGTAGCGGTATTCGCCGCGAATGTAGATGTAGCCTTTTTTGCAGCCGATGGTGCGGGCGGCGATGATGCAGCCTTCGATCAACTGGTGCGGATCGTTCTGGATCAACAGGCGGTCTTTGCAGGTACCGGGCTCGGACTCGTCGGCGTTGACGACGACGTATTTGGGCTTGGGATTATCGCGCGGAATGAAGCTCCATTTGAGGCCGGTGGGGAAGCCGGCGCCTCCGCGACCGCGGAGATTGGAAAGCTTGAGTTCATCGATGATCTGCTCGGGCGACATCTCGATAGCTTTCATGAGCGCGACGTAGCCTTCGTGCGCGAGATAGGTGTCGATCGAGGCGGAATTGGGCAAGCCAAAGCGCTTGCTGATAATGCGGACTTCGTCGGGATGGGGTTCGTTGAACAACGTGATACTCCTTGGTGCCTAATGAACCTTCTGGATCGAGTCAATCAACTGATCCAGTTTTTCGATGGTGACGTGGTGATGGTATTCGTAGCCGTCGACGACGCAGGGGGCCCAGGAACAAGCGCCGGCGCATTCGACTTCTTCGAGCGAGATGAGACCGTCGGCGGTGACTTCTTTGTGACCGATGCCGAGGCGTTTGGTTGCGTGATGCCAGAGGGCTTCGCCGCCCATCAGCAGGCAGGCGATGTTGGTGCAGACCTGCACATGGTGCTTGCCCATGCGCTTCTTGTTGAGCATCGAATAGTAGCCGACGACTTCTTCCACCTGGAGGGGCGAGACTTCGCAACGTTTGGCGACTTCGGCGACCAGTTCAGAGGTGACAACGCCGAGCTGATCCTGAGCGTACATAAGCATCGGAATGACGGCAGAGCGTTTGCGGCCCTCGGGGTAGCGGGACCAAATGTCTTGCAGTATCTTTTCGGTTTCGGGGGTGAAGGTGAGGCTCATCGGTCTGTGTCTCCGAGTACGAAATCCATGGAACCCATGCTGGCGACGGTGTCGGCGATGAGGCCGCCTTCGCACATGACGCCTAGGGTCTGGATGTTGCCGAAGCTGGGGGTGCGCATGTGGACGCGGAAGGGTTTGGAACTGCCGTCGGAAACGATGTAGTAGCCGAGTTCGCCGCGTGGAGACTCGATGACCTGATAGACCTCACCCGGTGGGACGCGAACGCCTTCGGTGACGATCTTGAAGTGGTAGATGAGGGCTTCCATTTGGGTTTTCATCTTTTCGCGCTGGGGCAGGACGACCTTGGGGGCGTCTGCCTGGTAGGGGCCTTCGGGCATGCCTTCGAGGGCTTGCTTCATGATGCGCAGGGATTGGCGCATTTCTTCCATGCGAACGCGGTAGCGAGCGTAGACGTCGTTTTCAGTGCGGGTTGGGACGTCGAATTCGAAATTCTGATAGCCGGAATAGGGCTCGTCTTTGCGAGCGTCCCAGGGGATACCGGCGGCGCGGATCATGGGTCCGGTGGCGCCCATGGCGAGGAGCGTCTCAACGGGCACGGTGCCGACGCCGATGGTGCGGCTTTTCCAGATCGGGTTGTTGTCGAGCAGGGTTTCGTACTCGTCGATCTTGGAAGGGAACATCTTGATGAACTTGTGGCACGCTTCGAGACCGCCGCGGGGATGATCGAGAGCGAGGCCGCCGATGCGGAAGTAGCTGGTCATCAGGCGCTGGCCGCTGAACATCTCGAAGATTTTTAGAAGTTCCTCGCGGTCGCGGGTGCAGTAAAAGAACATCGACATTGCGCCCATGTCGAGGGCATGGGTGCCGAGCCAGACGAGGTGCGAATTGATGCGGGTGAGCTCAGTGAGCAGAACGCGGGTCCAGACGGCGCGGGGCGGGGCTTCGACGCCCAGAAGCTTTTCTACCGCGAGGACGTAGCAAAGGTTGTTGGAGAGATTAGCGAGGTAGTCGACGCGATCGGTGAGCGGAATGACCTGCGGATAGGTGAGCGCTTCGCACTGCTTCTCGATGCCGGTGTGGAGGAAGCCAATCTCGGGTTGTGCGCCGACAACGGTTTCGCCATCGAGCTCGAGAACAACGCGCAGCACGCCGTGTGTGGAGGGGTGCTGGGGACCCATGTTTAGGGTCATTTTGCGAGTGCTGGCTGGCGTTTCGATCATTGGGTGCTCCCTTCCCCGTAGTCGTATTTGTGGCCGTGGATGGGGAAGTCCTTTCGCAAGGGATGGCCTTGCCAGCCCTCAGGCATCATGATGCGGCGCAGGTCGGGATGATTGTTAAAGACGATACCGAAGAGATCGAAAACTTCGCGTTCGTACCAGTTGGCACCGGGCCAGACACTGGTGACCGAATCAATGGCTGGATTGACGCCCGAGACGCGGCACTTGAGACGGAGGCGCTGGTTGGCACCGACAGAGTGCAGTAGGTAAACGACTTCGAAGCGCGGCTCTTGCGGGTGCCAATCGAGCGCGGTGACACTGGAGGCGCGGTTGAATGAGTGCTCGTCGCGCAGAAGAGCGCAGACCTGGACGATTTGGGCGGGGTCGATGTAGAGGATGGCTTGATCGTGCTGGGAGACGCCGGATTGGATGGCATCGGGGAAGCGAGCCTGAATTGCGGCGACCAAGGGGTCTTCCTGAAGTTGTTCAGAGATCATGCGGCGTTATTTTGCTTTCCGGTTGGGCGAGGCGGTCCAGTCGAGGGCACCCTTCTTCCAGACGAAGTAGAAACCCGTGAGGACCAGAACCATGAAGAGTAGCATTTCGACGAAGCCGAACATGCCGAGTTCGCGATAGACAACGGCCCAGGGGTAGAGGAAGACCGCTTCGATATCGAAGAGGATGAAGAGCATTGCGACGAGGTAGAACTTGACGCTGAAGCGCTCGCGCGCATTGCCCACTGGCTTGACGCCCGATTCGTAGGGGGAGTCTTTGGCGGCGTTGCGGTTGCGCTTGCCCAGAAACAAGCCCGCACCGACGAGACCGCCCGCGACGGCGGCGGCGAAGATAATCTGGACGAGGACGGGGAAGTACAGCTCGTTATAATTTGTTGGCATCTGTCGAGAGAGGGCAACCGACGGAGGATGAGAGAGCGGCAGCTTGCCTTCATTTAACTATACTGGTCGATTCGGAGGGCGGTCAACGCCGGACCGGGAAAGAGCGGGGATTTGGGATTGATTTCGATCGAAGTGAACGGTGAGAAGCGAGAAATTCCAGCGGGGTTGAACGTGCGGGGGCTGCTGGATTTTTTGAAGGTGGACGCGGAGAGGGTGGCGGTGGAACTGAACCGCGAAATTGTGAGGAAGGCAGATTGGGCCGGGGTGATTGTGGAGGGGGGAGCGGCGGTGGAGGTGGTGATGTTTGTGGGCGGGGGGCGCTAGCTTGAGGCTTTTCCTCGCGTTTTTGTTCGGCGTACTTGTGAGTTTTGGCCAGGTACGGAGTATGGCGATCACGATCGACGACTTACCGCGTGGCGGTGATGGGGCGAAGGATTTGGCGAGCGTGCGGGCGCTAACGGTGAAGTTGATGGCTGCGCTCAAGGGCGTGCCGGTAACCGGGTTCGTAAACGCGCAGGGGGCGCAAGCATTGGGCGACGCGGGCTTGCAGGAAATTCTTGGACTTTGGACGAAACAGGGTGCTGAACTGGGCAACCATACGTTTTCGCATCCGGACTTGAATCGTGTGCCGCTAGCCGAGTTTGAGGCGGACTTGCTGCGGGGTGAGCCGGCGATCCGGAAGGCGCGGGGTGGAACGCAATCGCGATACTTCAGGCACCCATTTCTTCACGCGGGCAAGGACGCGGAGATAAAGCAGGCGCTGGACGCCTTCCTGGTGAAGCACCGTTACACGATGGCTCCGGTGACGCTGGATACTTCGGATTGGATGTTCGCTTATGTGTATGCGCGAACAGCGGACAAGGCTGGGCTTTTGCAGGCATACCTTCTCTACATGGATTCGATTTGCGAGTTTTACGAGAAGCGGGCGGTGGAGGTAACGGGGCGGGAGATCGCGCAGATCCTGTTGATTCACGCCAACCAGTTAAATGCGGACGCGATGCCGGATTTACTTCGGCTTTTTGCTAAGCGCGGTTATCGGATTGTAGGGCTGGCGGAGGCGCTGCGGGACCCGGCTTACGGGCTGCCCGACGGATATCTCGGCACGAACGGTATCTCCTGGATTCACCGCTGGGCGAGTGCTAAGGGACTCACGGAGAGATGGGAGCCGGGGGAGCCGAAGTGGCTGCTGGAGGAGTATGGGCGGATGTCGGGGCGGTAGGGTCGTGATTCAGGGTGTGGCGATCTTGCTACGCATCGAGTCTGTGGCCAGGGCCAGAAACTCTTTCAGGTTGAACGTGTAAAGACGGTCGCAGCCCGCTTTTTGCGCGCACTGGAGATGGAGCGCGTCGAAGATGACTCCACCGGTCGAGCCAGCGTTAACCGAGGAGCGCAAGACGGCTTTGTAGTCCGCAGCCGTGAGGGCGATCAGCTCAAAAAAGGGCAGGACGTTGTCCTCCAAGAAGCGGCCCGCCTCGGCTGGGTGGATACGCGGAGTGAATGGCGCGCGTGTCATTACCGAATAGAACTCGGCCAATCCGTGTGTACTCACACATCCCACCAGGCCGCCGCGCTTGACAGCGCGGACAAGGTCGAAGGCCTGGGCGTGGTGCCGGTGTTCGGCGACCGAGGCGGCGACCAGCACGTTGGTGTCGAAATAGGCTTTCAGAAGCCCGCCATCTTGCGGATGCGATCTTCATGGTCGTCACGGATCGCCTGGTCGATATCGAAGTTTGGAGGCGTCTTTCCAATATGGACCCAGAGGCCGTCGACCTTGATCATGGAGGGACGGTCTTCGATGCGCTTGAGTACAATGCCATCGACAGTCTCGACCATTTCAAGATCGCTATCCACTCGAAGTCCCAGGCGGTCCCGGACAGGCTTTGGAAGAACGACGCGGCCAGCCTTGTCGATTCGTAACGTCATACCATTCACGATGGCAGATACCATTTTGATTGGCAATGCGTTTATGGTGTGACAGGGCAGGCCGCGCCCATGTGCGGGCAGCGTTGGCAGTGGTTGCCGGGACGCACTTCGAAATCAGAGCCATTTTGGAAGCGGTGGAGCAGAGTTCGATCCAGCGGCGCGGTGGATTCGATCACTTCGTTTGCGCGCACAAAGAATAGGTAGCTGCAGATCGGATTGTTGGGAAAAAGCTTTGCCAGGGCTTCTCGATAGAGCGCTAGCTGGATGGCGTAGCCATTGGAGGGCTTGGCATCTGTCTTGTAATCGACGATGACGAGGGTGCCGTCGGACTCCTCAAAGCAGAGGTCGAGCTGACCTTCGACGACAAGGCCGTCGACTTCGAAGACGACATCGAATTCGTGTTCCAGCCAGACGGCGACCTCGGCGCGGCGAGCTAGATCGCTATCGCGAAAGACCGCGGCCAAGGCTTCGGCTTCTTCGCTGGGCATGGCGGGTTGCTGGCCGGCGAGGATCGCATGGACGGCGTTGCCAAGCTCAATGGCGGCGCTTGGCGCGGGGGGTTGCAGGCCCGCCAAGCGGTCGAGAAAATAACGGCGGGGGCAGCGGGCGTAGGTGGCTAGATCGGTGGGTGTCGTCGTAGAGATGCCGGGCGGGCGCGGATCGAGAGGATACAGATCGACGCGCGGTATCGTGGGCGTTGGCGGCTGGGGTTCGGGGGTGAGTTCCCTGCCCGCCTCGACGGGAAAGAGAAAGCCGCGATGGGGATCGATCGCCTTGAGCCAACCCGATCTCCGCTGCTTCTTGGAAGCCCAGCTCACATAGAGACGCTGCTCGGCGCGAGTGAGGCCGACGTAGAGCATGCGGTCGGACTCTGCCCCGCGAATGACTTTGGCGCGGGCGGCGATCTCGTGAGCTTCGAAATCGGGGAGGGGCTTGCCCGTGGCGGGGTGCGACCAGCGGATGCCGATGCCGATCTCGGGGTCGTAATCGATGCTGGCTGGCGGTGCGGTGGCAGTGGCCGCCGCACCGGCCAGAAAGACGACTGGAAACTCGAGGCCCTTGGAGGCGTGGACCGTCAGGATGTGCACGGCGTCCTCGGCGTCGGGCTGCGGGGCGGACTTTTCAGCGGAGGCAACCCGCATGGCGGAGAGCTCATCGAGGAAGGCTCGCAGGGGGCGCGGGCTGGCTTGCCATTCGTCGCGCACGATCCGCAGGAATTTGTCGACGTTGGCTTTCTGCTCGGGCGCGAGGGAGTCGCAATAGCCGGAGGCATCGAGAGCCTGAACGAGGAAGAGTTCGGGACTGGCTTCGTCAATCAACGCTCGTTGGGGAAAGGCGGGGAGGGGGCGATGGTTGAGCAGGTCGTCATCGGACCAACCGAAGAAAGGGCTGCGCAGGACGGCGGCGAGGGCGATGCCATCGGTGGGATTGGCCAGGACGGCCAGGTAGTTGATGAGATCGATGACCTCCTGGGCGTTGAAGAAGGCGCGACCGCCACTCATTACGGACGGGATGCCGGCCTCGGCGAGGGCCGCCGCGATGTGCTCGCCGGTGTTGGACTTTCGGACGAGGATGGCCACATCGCTCAAGCGCAGGGCGCGCGGGGCGGCGGCACCCTTGGGTTCGACGACAAAGTTGTCGCGAAGGTTGAGGATCTCGTCGGCAATCCAGGCGTGCTCTTCGCGATGCTCCTCGTAAGGATGCAGCGAGACCGAGAGATGGTCTGACTGGAAGGCGCGGCCGGGCTGGAGTGAGCGATGTTCAATGCCAGGAAGCTTTTCGCAAACCTGATCGGTGAAGGCGAGAATGCTCTCGCGGCTGCGGAAGTTGCGTAACAGCAGATCGATGGAGGCGCCGTTGGCGGCGAGGCTGTCGCGGTAGGCGATGAATTGCTCCGGAGCGGCGAAGCGGAAGCTGTAGATGCTTTGGTTGATGTCGCCGACGGCGAACAGCGAGCCGGGAGAGCGCAGGAGATCGATGAGCGTCCACTGGACGGCGTTGGTGTCCTGCATCTCATCGATGAGAAGGTGCTCGTAGCGGCGCTGCAATTCTTCGCGGACGCCGGCGTTGGCGCGCAGGAGGCGGATGGCGCGGTGTTCGAGATCTTGAAAATCGATACGGGCGGCGAGTGTTTTGCGGTGGGTGTACTCGGCGGAGACGCGCTGAAGAATTGCGAGCAGGTAGGCCCGTTCTTCGGCAACGCAATGTGAGACAAGGTGGGCGGGCGCGGTTTGGGCCAGTTGGTAGAGGGGCGCGGCGACGGCCTTGAGGGCCCCGGGGAGACTGCCTTGTTTGGGCATTTGTGCGATGGCGGCGATGGCATCCCAATCGGGGCGGGCGAGCTTTGGCCTCGCTTGACGCCACCAATCGCAGAAGGCGGCGTGCCATTTTTTTGAGTTGTCGGTGGAGCCCTGGGAGGCGGCGACATCGTTGGCAAACGCGATCATGTCGGCCAAAGTGCGCTCCGGGTCGGCGTCGATCGCCCCCAGCGGGAAGGTCTCCGAATAGCTGCGGATCTTGTTGTGGACCTTGCAAAGGTCGTTGATCATGTCGCTGGAGTTCCAGGTTAGAAAGAGGCGGCGCAAGGCGGACTTCTCAGCGCGGGCGGCGCAGTTGAGGACGTGTTCGGCACTGGCGAAGAGTGAGGCGGAGGCCTGGCGTTCATCCCAAAGATCGAAGCCGGGGTCGAGCCCGGCGGGGATGGCGAACTCTTTGAGGATGCGCGTGCAGAGGCTGTGCATGGTGGAGATGGGCGCGAGTTCTATGTCGACGGGATCGGCCAAGCCTTGCAGGCGCTGGCTGACGCGATGGCGGATTTCGGCGGCGGATTTCTCGGTGAAGGTGATGGCGAGGATGTTTCGCGGGCTGACGGACCAGTTTTCAACCAGCCAGGCAAAGCGCTCGGTGAGGACGCTGGTCTTGCCGCTGCCGGGCCCAGCGAGAACGCAGACGTCCTGGCCGGTGCGCTGGACGGCGGATTGCTGTTCGAGGGTGAGTGCCATTAGCTGGCGGCCTCGGCTTCGTAGTCGGCTTCTTCGGCTTCGACCGCGGCGCGGATGCGACAGGCGTCGTGATAGTCGCAGTGTTGGCAACTGGACGCGACGGCGGGGCGCACGGGTACGAGGCCGGCGCGCACCTCGTCGCGGATCCGCGTCATTTCCAGACGGGCGATGCGAATGGCTTCTTCAAGCGTTGTGCCTTCCAGCGGCACGAGGCGGGCTGAGTCGCGGAGGCCGACGAAGGTGAAGCGCGTGACAGTTCGCGGTGGATCGCCCTGGCCGAGAACGATCGCGTAGAGAGCGCTTTGGATTGGGTTCTTCTCGGTTGCTTTGTCGGCCTTTGAATACTTGTAATCGTAGGCTTGGACCTCGCCCGTAGGCGAGAGATCGTAGCGATCGATCTGGCCGCGCACCTCGATGCCGTCATCAAGGCGGGTGCTGAATTTTTCTTCGGCAAACACGCGCCAGCCCTTGGGTACGGGCGGGGCGTTGTCGGCGTAGAGGCGCAGGTTGCGCAGAAGGTTGATGCGCTCACGCTCGAGGCGATAGCCGTCGGGGATGCGTTGATCCACGCAGACGCGAGTGAGTTCACGCTCAGCGATGGATTCGATATCGCGCGCGGGGTCAAGCGTCCAGACGCGGATGACGCGGTGAGCGATGTTGCCGAGGCAAAGGATGTCGAGGCGCTCGGCGGGTAGCGCGGGCAGGCCATCGAGACTGAGGCCGTAACGGGCGAAGTGTTTCCAGGGGCAGGCGAGATAGGTCTCGAACTCGCTGGCGCTCCACGGCCGGGCTTCGCGGTAACTGGATTGCAGTTGGCCGGCGGCAGGTGCCACGCGGTTTGGTGGAGTGGCGATGCGGCAAGTGGACGCGGCCGTGGGGTTCTGTGTAAGCAAAGGGGAGGGCGAGAGCGGGTCGCCTTTGTCGTTGGTCCTTGGATAAGTGAGGAGGACTTGGCGATGGGCGCGGGTGAGGAGCATTTCGAAGAGCAGCCGTTCTTCGATCTGGCGCTCTTCAATGGTCTTCATGCCGAGGTTGCGCTTGGTGTTTTCGCTGAGGAGAGGGTCGGGGGTAAAGCGCTTGGGGAACTCGCCCTCAGTCAGGCCCGGGGCGAAGACATAGTCGAGATCCCATTGGCGGCCTTCGAACAGATCCATGACGTGGACGACTTCGCGGCGGGAGTCTCGCTCGCGCAGGGTTAAGTCTCGGAGGCTGGGCTGGGCCATTTGCCAGAAATCGGGGAGGCGGAGGGCCAAAGTAGCATCGAGAGTTTTGGCTGTTGAGTCGAGTTGGGCTTCGATGGCGTCGATTGCGCAACTGCGTTGGTTCCAGCGCCAAGCGGAGGCGAGGTCGCCCGGCAGGGCGACCGGCGCGTTGAAGAGCGCTCGAAGCTTGCGTAGCTCTTGCGCGGCTTCGAGAGGGGCGAAGGTGCGCAGGGGCCAGTCGGCGAAATCTGCGAGGGCAGGGCGCAGGGCAACGAAGGGTTCGAGACCCGCACCGGGCATGGCCTCGCGCAATTGCCGCTCGAGGGCATCGCCGACCGCGCCGCCGCCGAGGCCGGTGAAGCCCCAGCGCAGGGCCTGAAGAGTAGGCCCGTAGTCCCACTCGCTGTCGGCGGCCGCCAGAAGGTCTCGATAGAAACCCGCCACCGGATGATCGATGAGCGGCATGCCGAGATAGGACCGCGAGGGGATGCCGAGGCGGCTGAAGACGCTGTCCAGCAGCGGTGCGTATTGGGCGGGATTACGCAGTAGAACGCCGATGCGGCGCAGGGGAACGCCGTCGTTGGCGAGCGAGAGAATGCGGTTGGCGATGGTGAGAAGTTCCTGCTGGCGGTCGGCGGCGCTATGGACGGCGATTACTGGGCGGCGAAAGGATTCGCCGCCGGAATCATCCACCTGCGTGATCGTGACGGAGGTGCGGGCAGCGAGGGCTTGGAGGAATTCCATCTCGGCCACGGCGAAGGAAAAGAAGCCGTCGAGCAGGAGCGTTGGGAGTGGACCGGAGCCAGCGTGGATCATCGCTGTCGCCTGGCGTAGACGTTGGCCGCGGAGGGCTGCACCGACTTGCTCCAGGGCCTTGAGTGCGCGCGAGTAAACGGCGGCGAGGGCACCTTCGAGTTGCACGGGGGCGACCCCGGCGAGAGAAAGCGCGTCGAGCGTGGATGCAAGTTGGCGAAGGAAGCCAGGCGTCTGGTGAACCGGGGCGTAGTCGGGGGGGCAGGAGGCGGCGAGCAGGCCTTCGAGGAGGCGTTCAAAAGCGGACGATTCGACGGCCGGGGTGACGGGGAACTCTTCGAGATAGGCCGCGAGCGTGGAGACTGTGGAGCGGCGGAGCAGGAAGCCTTCGCGGGCGAGTTGGTTGCGCAGATGGTCGGCGAGAGTGGCGGAAGGCACGAGAAGACGCACCTTCCAATCGCGGGCACGAAGGGCCGTTTTCAAGCGCTGGAGAAGGAGCGTGGATTTGCCGCTGGCGGGTGGGCCGCTGAGGAATTCGATCTGCGAGGGGACGGTCAAAAGACCAGTTTAGAGGGTTGGGGAGTCTGCAGAGCGGAGGCTAAGGAGATCTGGAGAAAAGCCTGCGACGAACAGGACCTCGCGCAGGGCGGGGAGACCCGATTGGTCGAGCATGAAACTGACGGTGGTTGAGCCACCGCTGGGGGCGTGGCGGATGTCTGGATTGATGGGAAAGGGGGCGGAGGCGAGGGCTTCGAGAAGGTCTTCAAGAAGACGGGGGGAGGTGCGGATTTCGGCGGCGAGAGACTCGCGGACGGCAACTGACATGATGATTTCCCTTCTGGGATGTGGCTACTTCTGCGCGCGTTGCCACTCCAGCATCAACTTATCGAATTTCTTGCGCTGGTCGGCGTCAAGGAGTTTGGCAATACTTTCGCGCCCATGCAGACGCACTTCGTCCAACTGCGCACCCAGTGCTTGCAGGTATTTGAAATTATCGTCGAGCAATGACTCAACTTGCTGTTGTTGCTTATCGGTGAGTTTGAGCTCGTGATTAAAGTATTCGAGCAGTTCTTTGCGGTCCATCTGGCGCATGGTGTGGGGGGCGGAAGAAAAGCCGCCACGGGCGACGATTTTCATTGCGAGTGCGCCAGCGGCCGCTCCGGCGAGAAAAACAGCCAAGAACGCGGTAATGACTTTGGGATGGGACCATGAGGCGCGGTCGATCATATTTGGATGGACCGGCTATTGGCTGTAGGTCGTCAATTGGACGAGCGCCGTGCCGCGATCTTCGTCGGCATTGCTGGATTCGACAATGGGCATCTCATCCGGGCTAGAGGCAAGGACGGCGCCATGGACAGCAGGGCCGGAATCGTTGGCGGCGGAATCGAGCTGGCCGGACGGGGTTGAATCAAAGAAAGTTGCGGCAAACAGCAATCCGGCTAGCGTCAGTGAGGCGTATACCAGACGACGGCCCATGGGCTCGAGAAAGAAATTCCAAATGCTGGGCGTGGCGCGTTCGGCCTCGATTCGGGCAAGAACGCGGGCATAGAATCCGGGGCTCACTTCAAGGGCGTCGGCCTCGGAGGCGCTGAGCTGGAAAGAGTCCCGAATTTGACGCGAAATTTCGATCATGTCCGTAACTTCCTGGCGCGCGGCGGCATTTGATTGCAGGACCGCTCCGACTGGCCCGTCTTCAGCGGGCAGCCCACGCTCGATCATCGCTTCCAAGCCATCTTCTAGTGGCTTCATAGATTGCCTCTTCCCTCAAATTCAATTGCGCGCTTTGAGCAACCACTCGTCCGTCGCGAACTCTCTCATTTTGTGAACGTGGAGTTCTTACGCGAACTGGGTTTTCTTCGCTCCCGGCGCGTGTTTCCAAATTGGCCCAAACTTTGCCGGCCTCACCGGCGGGAAACATTCTCGGAACACCGTCGCCAAACTAGGGCGTCGGCGGGCCCGGGCGCTTGAGCAGTCTTTGCGCTGCTTTGAGCAATTTTTGCCGGGCTCTGAATAACTTTACTTTAACCGTATTTTCGTTCATACCGGTGCGCTGAGCCAATTCTTCAACAGAATGGCCTTCTACTTCTTTGAGCAGAATCAGCGTGCGGTCCTCTTCGGAAATCTTTTCGAGCATCTTGAGCAGCAGATCGCGCTGCGCCAGCCGAACGTCGGCGGGCACACGCTTATCGCTGGTGACCTCGGAGTTTTCCATCAACTTCGAGTCGTCCTCGGAGATGTCGCTTTCGTAAACGAGCTTGCGCACGCGCTTTTTACGGAGATAGTCGTAGCACTCGTTGACGGTGATCTTGTAAATCCAGGTGAGGAGCGAGGAGCGCGAATCGAAGTTGCCCACCGAGGAGTAGACCTTGGTGAAAACTTGCTGGGCGATATCCTCGGCGTCGTTTCGGTTGCGAAGAATGCCGTAGATGATCGAAAAAACCTTATTTTGGTAGCGTTCCACCAACTCGCGGAATGCAAGTTCGTCACGCTTTTGCACGCGTGCGATCAGTAACGCTTCTTCGCTTTGGCTTCGGTCCACGGCCTTGAAGGGACGATCTCTCACCGCTACGGCCGGAATCGGAAGGACATTAACTAGCCCGCTCATGCCCAAATGGACGCGGTCGCCAATCGGCACGTTTCGACGAAGTATCTTTACACCCTGAAGATAGCAGAAGGCCTTGTGACGCGACAGACTTTGCGACTTTGCATGGACCGGGAACATCCTATGCCATATATTGGTATTGGAAGGACTATTGAAATGCTTCAACTAACGGAACGCGCCACTGAAAAAGTTGGCGAAATTCTGACCTCTCAGGAACCCCAGCCTTCGGGCCTGCGGATTGCCGTCGTGGGCGGCGGATGCTCTGGTTTCACGTACTCGATGGCGTTCGAGAACACGCCTGGGATGCTCGATAAGACCTACGATTTCAAAGGTTTGAAGGTGTTTGTCGATCAAGCCAGCATGCTGTATCTGGATGGGGTCGAGGTTGACTACGTTGAGTCGCTGGAAGGGTCCGGTTTTAAGTTCAACAACCCGAACGTAAAGTCCACCTGCGGTTGCGGCTCCAGCTTCCAAGCCTAAACTCTCCACGTGAAGGCCCGCCCGCGTCGGTTCCGTCGAGCATTCGCTCGATCCAGCCCGCAGGCGGGCTTTTTTGCGTTTAAAATCAAGCTGACATGTTTCTTGCACTCAATCCGGTAATCGTGGGTGGACGGGCCACTTGGCCCAAATTGGCGGAGGTTGCGGCGGCGGCGGGGTTTCCAGGCGTTGAGATCCCGATTGTGGACGCGATGAAGTCGACGCCGGACGAGGTGAAGGCGGTGCTCAAGGCGAACGGCGTCCGGCCGGGAGCGATTGGACTGCCAGTGGACATCCGGGGCGACGAGGCCACCTTTGAGCGGGATCTATTGGGGTTGGACCGAGCGTCGTCATTTGCCTCGGCCATCGGTTGCCCGAGGATGATGACGTGGATCGTTTCGTCGTCGGAGCTGCCAAAGAGCGAGCAGCGCAAGCTGATGCTGGGGCGCATCCGCAAAGTATCGAATGTTTTGGAGCGCAGCCATGTGCGGCTGGGGCTTGAATTTCTCGGTCCGTTACACATCCGGACCCGCTACCCGAATGAGTTTATCTGGCGGATGAACGAAATGCTGGCTTTCGCCAAGGAATGCGGCGGCAATTGCGGCCTGATGCTGGATAGTTGGCACTGGCACCACGCCGGAGCGACTGCCGAGGACATTGTCACGGCGGGCCGCGAGGCGATTGTACATGTGCATCTAGCCGACGCCCCAGACTTGCCGCCGGACAAGATCCGCGACAACGAGCGGCTGATCCCGGGCGAAGGCGTTGTCGATTGGAAGGGCTTTTTCGGCGCGCTCAAGGAGATCGGCTACGCCGACGCGACGAGCCCGGAAGTGTTTGGACGCGGGCTGAAAGAGATGCCGCTGGTCGAGGCGACGTCGTTGGTTTACCGGGATACTTTAAAGCTGATGAAGGGCCTGGGGGTTGCGTGAAGCTGGAAACATTGCTGACCGAACAGCGCAATGAGGCTTCGGCGCATATCGATACGCTGCCGACTCTTGAGATGCTGCGGGTGATCAACGACGAGGATAAGAAGGTGGCTCTGGCTGTGGAAGCAGCCCTGCCGGAGATCGCTGCGGCGGTGGACGCGATCGCGGCGCGACTCGGAGCAGGCGGCAGGTTGTTCTACACCGGTGCCGGCACTAGCGGGCGGCTGGGGGTTTTGGATGCAAGCGAGTGTCCGCCCACTTACAACGTCTCGCCGGAGTTGGTGCAAGGTTTCATCGCCGGCGGCGACCGAGCGTTGCGCAAGGCAGTGGAAGGGGCGGAGGATTCGCGCGAACTGGGCGCGGCGGAGTTGCTGGCACTTGGATTTAACAGCGGCGACGCGCTTTGCGGGATTGCCGCGTCGGGACGTACGCCTTACGTGCTGGGCGCGGTGGCGGGGGCCCGGGCGGCGGGCGGACTGACGCTGGGCGTGAGTTGCTCTCCCAATTCGTTATTGAGCCAGGCGGTGGATCTGCCGATCGAGGTGCTGCCGGGGCCTGAGGTGGTGACCGGTTCGACGCGGATGAAAGCGGGCACGGCAACCAAGCTGGTGTTGAACATGTTGAGTACGGGCGCGCTGATCCGGCTGGGCCATGTTTATGGCAATCTGATGGTGAACGTGCAGCCGACCAACGAAAAGCTGGTGGACAGAGCGATCCGCATCGTGATGGAGGCCAGCGGCGAGACGCGGGAAAACGCGGAAAAGTGCTTTGAAGAGTCGGGACGGGTTGTGCGCACGGCGATCGTCATGGCACGCTTGAAGTTGGGCCGCCACGAGGCGGAGGTCCGCCTTGAAAAAGCGGGACAACGAATCGCCGACGCCCTCTTGTAAGCACTCATGGACAAATTCAAAATCACCGGTCGCCAGGGCCTCAGCGGCGGCATACCGGTTAGCGGATCGAAGAACTCGTCGTTGCCGGCCATCGCCGCCTGCCTGCTGACGGAGGAGCCCGTCACGCTGCATCGCGTTCCGAAGGTAAGGGACATCGGCACCATGCTGAAACTGCTTGAGCACAACGGAGCTACCGTTGAGCACTTGCCAGGCGGCGCGGTCCGCATCCACGCGGCGAAGATCGTCAACCCCGAGGCACCCTACGACATTGTCAAAACGATGCGGGCCTCGTCGCTGGTGCTGGGTCCGTTGGCGGCGCGCACGGGCGTGGCGCGGGTATCGATGCCGGGAGGCTGCTCGATCGGTGCGAGGCCGATCAATCTACACATCAATGGGCTTGAGCATCTGGGTGCGACCGTTTACCAGGAGCACGGCTACATTGAGGCCTCGGCGCCGAATGGACTGCGCGGGGCGACGGTGCAGTTTGAGCGGATTACGGTTACCGGCACAGAAGACCTGATGATGGCTGCGGCCACGGCCAAGGGCACGACGATTCTTGAGAACGCGGCGCGCGAGCCCGAGGTGGTGGATCTTGCCAATCTGCTGACGGCGATGGGCGCCAACATCAGCGGGGCGGGAACGTCGCGGATTGTGATTGAGGGCGTTGAGCGGCTGCATGGCGCGGAGCATGAAATCATTCCTGATCGCATCGAGGCCGGCACTTTTGTGATCGCCGGAGTGATGTCGAATTCGGAAGTAACGGTAGAGAATTGCGTTCCGGAACACTTTGCGGCGCTGCTGACCAAACTGCGGCAGGCTGGGGCACGGGTGGAGGAGTCGGCGAGTAGCGTCCAGATCCGCCCGGTGAACCGATTGCGCAGCGTCGATATGACGACGGAGGAGCACCCGGGATTCGCCACGGACTTGCAGGCTCAGTTCATGGCGTTGATGACGGGGGCTTTGGGGATCAGCTTTGTAACAGAGAACATCTTTGAAAACCGCTTCATGCACGTGCCGGAACTGGCTCGCATGGGAGCGAACATTCGCATCGAAGGCCGCCAAGCGATCGTGGCCGGGCCCTGCGATCTGACCGGTGCCCAAGTGATGTGCAGCGATTTGCGGGCGAGCGCGTCGCTGGTGCTGGCGGCGCTGGTGGCGCGCGGGGAGAGCATTCTCGACCGCGTGTATCACATCGATCGCGGCTACGAGAACATCGAAGCCAAGCTTGCCGGGGCTGGCGCACGCATTGAACGAGTCGCATAGGGAAAGGGACATATGGCAAATGCACACAACGCGGGCTTTTTAGCCCTGGTGGCGGACGCGAAATCGCGAGTCGCCGAGATTGACCTGGAGCAGTACAAGGCGTTGGTGGCAGCCGGGGAACCCCACATGCTCATCGACGTCCGCGAGGAGAGCGAGTTTGCCGCCGGTCATGTGCACGGCGCGCTGCACTTGGGCAAGGGCGTCATCGAGCGGGATATTGAGACCGAAGTGCCCGACAAGAGCGCGAAGCTGGTGCTGTATTGCGGGGGGGGCTTTCGGTCCGCGCTGGTGGCGGACAATTTGCGCAAGATGGGCTATGAGCAGCCGATTAGCCTCGACGGCGGGTGGCGCGCACTGAAAGATTCAGGGCTGCCTCTGGCTTAGACGCCGCTAGATGAAGATGATGTCGAAGAGCCGGTAGGCGATGTAGACCAGGCAAAGGTACTCGATCGCCTGAACGATGCTGACCATCAATCCGGAGAGAAATTCGAAGCGGAGCGTCATGGCGGCGAGTACCGCGACGAAGACAAAGTACTGATTCAGCCCCTCTGGGTACAACTGCCAATGTAGGACGGCAAATGTGTAGTAGACCAAGGGCCAGTTGCTATCGAGGGCACGGGCGCTGTAGCGGAAGTAGACGACGCCGAGCGTCATCGCCATCAAAATGAAGGTGCTGAGCCAAAAACCGTCAATCATCTTAGTTCAGCCTGAGAGCGGCTTAAAAAGACCATAGCACGCTGGAATAGGCCGTATGCGCGCGGTAGTCCTGCTGCGAGAGCACTTTTTCCGAGTAGTCGTAATATTGGTAGCCAAAGTTCCAGCGCAGCTTTTCGCGAAGCTTAACGCTAAGCCGCAACTGCGGAGAAACGTAGGTGAGCGGGAAGGACTGCGCCGCCTGCAGGGCCGGTAGCGTGGAGTAATTGCCGCCGCCGGCACCGGTATCTTTGGTGGAGGACAGGCCGGCGTAAAGCTCCAGGCGGCGGATGAGAATCACGCGCGCTCCGCCGTGGATGGCGTGGACGTTGGAAACGTAATACGAACGGTCTCCGTTGACTTGGGTGAAGTTCAAAAAGTAGGCCAAGCCGGTGATGCTGTCCAGATGCAGCTTCTGGTAGCCGAGGTCGAGTGAGAATTTGGTGTTTGGGGTCCAACTGGCATCGGCTGTATAAGTGCGACTGCGCGAGGAGTGGCTAAACAGGCTGATTGAATTGAAATTGGCGTTGGTGCGGGCTTGGGCCGCCAGCCGGAACAACTTTTGCTTGTATTCGACTCGCGCGCCGAAGGCATGATAATCCTTTTCGCTGGTGGCGAGGAAGGGGCGATTTTGGCGACCGATTTCACCATCGGCGACGATGGTCAGCCCTTGAATGGGGCGCAGGCGAAAACCCGCAGTTGCCGCGTGAAGCCGGTTGGATTGCTCGCCCTGGCGCAGATCGATAAAACCCGAATCGTCAACGCGTTCTGTGGAACGGATGCGTCGTTCGCTCAATTGGTAGCCACCCTGGAAGGAGATCCACTTGCGCGCGGCCCAGTCGGCGATGGTCGAATTGGTCACGGCGCGCACTCCCAGATACTGGAAGTTGAGAATCGTCGAGTCGAGCGTGTTGTTGGTCAACTGGCGGATGTTGTTGTCACCCTCCATCTTGGATTGACTGAAGGCGACGTGATTGGTGAGGGTGAGCGTCTTGCTGGGAAAGATGGCGAGGGTGAGGTTAGCCGAAGTGACGGGGCGGCGGCCGTTGCCGTAGACCAGCGTCTGCACGTTGCGCGCGCCGCCGCGGATGGCACCGGAGGCCAATTCGTCGAAGATGAAATTTCGCGCCCCGGCCGAGTGAGTGAAGCGGGCGCTGACCGAGAACCAGGTTGGGTTTTCGGTAAACAGGTTGACGCGCCAGTGCGGCGTCGAGCCGTGATAGGGCTGGTCGCGCCGGAGGCCGCTAAGAGTGGTGTTGGTGACTGTGGGGTCAAGCGGGGTGCCGGGCTCGTCCAGGGTTCCACGCGTATCCTCTTTGAACAACTCCCATCCACGCTGCCAGAAGAGCTTCAGGCCGGCGGCCTGCGCCAGCCCGCCGAGGCGATACTCCGTCTGCTCACGCCGGACGTTTTCAAAGAAAGGAAAGATATTGCCGCGCGTGTCGAACAAATTGGCAGTGGATAGCGCCGGTCCGTTTTGCACGTTGCGCGAGAAACCGCCGTAGAACTGGAACTTGCCCGTTGGGAACAACGTGAGTTGGTGGTCCTGCATCCGCCGCCGCAAGTTTTGAAGGTGTTGGCCGCCAGCGATCGTCAAGCCCGGGTTGAAGTAATCGTTGAGCCGCCAATTCATGTCATAGCGGTAGCGGCGGAATTTCTCCATTCGCAAAGTCACGTTCTGATAGGGATCGTTCCCCAAACCCTGGGTATTGAGCAAGAACTCATCGAAGTACTTGCCCTTGCCCTCGCGTGAATTGACGGCGATTGAAGTACCCATGACGCGGATACCGTTGCCGAAGTTGACATCGCTGCGATACTTGCCGCGGTTGCCGTCGATCTGGGCTGTGCGGAAGCCCGAGTCGAACGAGGCGCGAAGGTTGTAGTTTGTGAAGTTGAATCCGCGATCGACGCCCACCTCCTCGGTGGTGCGGGCAACGGTGGCCTGGGCCCAAAGCCCGGCGGGCAGGAGAAGCAACAACGCGAGGCGCCTCATCGCAGGAACCTCGAATTCGAATTGGATCCATGAATGCGCGTATGGCAAAGGGAACAGTTTTGGTATTTCGGATCGGTGAGGGAATGCGAGGAGGGCGTCAATTGAATGCCGTCGCCCTGTCGGCCGAAGTTGCCCAGGCCGTTATGGCATTCCAGGCACATCGTAAAGACTTGGGGCCTTTTCAGCAGGCGGGCGTTCATGCCGCCATGCGGCACGTGGCAACCGCCGCAACCGTCCACCTTGACGGCGGCGTGCTCAAACACAAAGGGCCCGCGCTTGTCGACGTGGCATTTGAGGCAAGGTTCTTCGTTCTGAAGGCCCTGCGCCATCATTCTCGGCCTGGCCGCCATCTTTGTAACGGAGGCGTCCCCGCCATGCGGATTGTGGCAATCCGAGCACTGCATGAAGCCTTCGTTGACGCGGTGCTTGACGGGCATCGAAAATTGAGCGCGCACGTTGGTGTGGCAGCCATAGCAAAGGTCGGTCTGGAGCTTGACCAGGAGTTTTTGCGGGGTGGCCGCTTTGTGCATCGAGTGGCAGTTGGTACAGACCACGTCGGAGGTAGTGTGCGAACTCCTGCGAATATTGGCCCGGCCCAACTGCTGCGAATGGCAAGCCAGGCAGGCGTCCAGGGCCTGCTTAGGTTGCATCTGAGAAAACGCGACGATGTTCGTTTTGCCACCCTTGGCGGCGATATGGGCTTTGCCTGGGCCGTGACAGCTCTCGCAACCCTTTTGTTCAAACTTGAGCTTGTCGTCACTGAGCGACTTGAAGTGAGCGGTGCGGAGGAAATTATTGGAGATCGAAGGATGACAGGGCTTACAGGTCTGGCTGCCGGAATAGCCTGGTGGAAGTTGAACCGAAGTCTCTTGGCTTGGCGCGGAGGCCGGGATCAATAGGCACACCGCGATGAACCCGATTTTCCAAAGCAACCTATTACTCACTTGGGGTGATTATACGGCAGGCGAGGGAGGTTCCGCGCCAGCTTTATCCTTGTCTTGCCGTTCTCTTGCCATTTTTAATTTCCCCCAAGCAATCCATTTTTTCAAGAAGCGGTCAAGCCAGGGAAATTCCTCGGCCAGAATCATCAGCCCGGGGATGAGAAAGATCCAACCAGGCATGATTGGCAAAATCAAGCCAATGATGCCGAGTAGGACGAGTCCCACGCCCGAGGCGTTCCTCAAAAACTTCTTCATTTCGTGCCTTTAAGACGCATCGGCATCTGGATTCGGTCCCTTCATCTTTTCGTTGAAACTATCCATCGAGGGGCAGGATCATTGAATCGACGGCCTAGTACTAGGAGAACCCCCTTACCGGACCTACGCATTCTCCTTGACCTACAGTATCGCCCCTTGTAAATTGGAGAAGTCACGTGATTGAAAACCGAAAAAACCAACGATTCGAGCTGCGTTTGCCGTTTGAACTGATCCGAAGTGGGCACAGATTCAATTACGTTCAAGGATTGACCCTGAATCTTTCGTCAAGCGGTGTCCTTTTTGAAGCGACAGAGTCGATGCCGGTTGGGGAAATCATCGAATACTTTATAACGCTTCCCACGGGCCAAAACCCGGATGAGGACGTACGCCTGCGCTGCATGGGCAAAGTGACCCGAAGCCACGACCGCTATGCGGCGGCGACGATGGAGCGATACGAATTTGTGCGGATGCGTCCCAGCACGGTGGAATCGCGTTTGGCGGCGGAAGCCGCCACATCCGTTAGATAAGAACGCCCGCGAGAAACGAGCGCCGGTCGGCTTGAATCCCATACACTGGAAATCTACGCGGAACATGATCCTATTCTTGTCGCTTCGACGCATTATGAGACAAGGGCGCATGTTTGAAGCGTTGGCGACGGGTATTGAAATATAATTCATGGTGCCGATCATGCAAAGCTACGGTCTCAGTGATCCGGGCCGGGTCCGGAAGAACAACGAAGATTTTCTTCTGGTCGACGATGGACGAAATCTCTATATTGTCGCCGACGGCATGGGCGGAGCCCAAGCCGGGGAGACGGCTTCGCGTCTGGCTGCCGAGACGGTGTCGGAAGTTATGGGTAAACGCGCGGAGTCGAAACTGCGCGATTTGGAAGAAGCATTCATCGAGGCCAACGACCGGGTGAAGCGAAGCGCCGCCAGCGACCTGACGCTGGAAGGCATGGGGACAACCTTGGTTGGGGTTGTAGCCGAGGGGGAACAGATCCACATTGCCAGCGTGGGCGACAGCCGGGTTTACTCTTACCACCAGAACCAATTGGAATCGCTGATGGAGGATCAAACCTGGGTGAACGAAGTGGGGCGCCGGTTGGGAATCGACGAAGAAACGCTCAAGCGCCACCCCATGCGACATGTGCTGACGATGGCGATCGGTGTAGGTAATCCTTTGCGGGTGAACACCAAAACCATCGGCAGGACGCCTGGAATGCAACTGCTGTTATGCAGCGACGGACTACACGGGGTTGTGAGCGCGGAAGCGATCGGTAAGATCCTTGCGGACCCGGCCAAGGACCTGGCCAACAAGGCACGCACGATGGTGGAGGCGGCGCGCAACGCCGGTGGGCCGGACAACATCACGGTTCTCATTTTGCAGGTTTGATGAGGCGCGTCGCGCTGACGATTGCCGGGTCGGACCCCAGCGGCGGCGCCGGGATCCAGGCGGACCTGAAGACTTTTCACCAGTTCGGCGTTTATGGTGAAGCCGTGCTTACACTTTTAACGGTGCAGAACACGGTGGCTGTGGACGAGGTTCTGTTACTCGATCCCAGTTTTGTCCGGGCTCAACTGCAAGCCGTGCTGGAGGACATTCCGCCGGACGGGGCCAAGATCGGGGCACTGGGTGGGGTGGCGATGGTGGAGGCAATCGCCTTTGAGGCCGCTGAATTTATGTTCCCGCTAGTGCTAGACCCGGTCATGGTGTCCAAACACGGGGCACCGCTGATGGCGGCGGAAGCGAGAGAAAAATTGATTGAGTTGCTGATGCCGGCTTGCGCGCTTGTCACGCCAAATCTGCACGAGGCGGCGGCGATTAGCGGCCGGAGGGTGGAGAGCTTGGCCGACATGCGCGACGCTGCCGCGGCGATTCTCGATATGGGAGCGGGCGCGGTGCTGCTGAAAGGCGGACACTTGGATGGCGAGGCGATTGACTTACTTGCCTGGCACGGTGGAACCCGGGAGTACACTTCGCCACGGATCGAGACGCGCCACACGCACGGTACCGGCTGTAGTTATTCGGCGGCCATCACGGCGCTGCTGGCCGCCGGAGAAACGCTTGAGGACGCGGTGGAGATCGCAAAGAAGTGGATCCAGGAAGCGATCGCCACCAACCCGGGGCTTGGGCGCGGGAGCGGCCCCGTGAATCACTTTTCGAAGCCGGGGCCGTCCAGAAGCGGGAACTGATTGGGGCGCGGGCCGGGTTGAGGCGCGCGGCTTTTGAGCCATACCTTACCGTCACGAAGTACATCGTGCGGGGCCGTCATGGCCAGGGCGGCCCAGACCTTGCGCGGCAACAGGAAATCACGCTGAGGGCTATTGGCGATCAAGCGGCGCAACGAGTCTAGATCGCCGGCGAGAACGGCGTCGACATTGGCGCTGGGATCGGCCAGAAAGGCGTCCACGTTCTTGGCGACGCCAAGCCGCTCAAAATCGAGTGGACCGTTTGGCGGAAGATGCTGGACGAGGAAAATGTAGCGGACCGTGGCACCGGGGCTGAGAGCGGTGCGCAATTGATCGTCGGGATCGAGATGTAAGACTTCTCGCCCGGCAAAGCGAGTGCCGATTTGCTCTTGCCCGTCCAGGGCGGGGCCAGGCTGCGCCACCCAAAGCCAGCCCAACAGCGCCAGGGGTGCAAAGCCCCAATGGATCCAACCGCGATGGCTGAGCAGCAACGCCGGCGCCAGCGGCACCAGATAAGTGGCGTTCTGATAGCTGTAGGCGAGAATAGCGCCCACCAGCACGGCACACCATGCCAGCCATATGGCGTTCCAGCGGCGCGTTAGCAAAGGAGCGGCCAGAGGCAAGAAATACAAGGCTCGGGTGCCATAGAAAGCGAGGTGGCCTTCCGCGCTGGCCTGCAAGGGCGCATTCACCGCGTAGCCCAATAGTTCGACCCCGAGATACTCGGCCAGAAACCAGTCGCGATTGGTCAGCAATTGAAAGAGGTGCCACGGGGCGGCGACGATGGCGGCGGCGGCGGCGACCTCGATCCAGCGGCGCATAGGCGGTCGCGCCCACAAGAGGAGCGCCAACGGCAGAACGCCGGCGAACCACTTGGTCATTAGCGCCGCGCCCACCAGCGCGCCGAAGACCCAGGCCGCTCCGGGGCCTTCCAGCTTGCGATTGCGACCGATCCACGCCGCCGCCAACAGATAAAGCATCGTGAGCAAGTCGTCCATCATTGCAAGGCCTGCCCGCTCACGCCAGAGCGCACAAGTCACCAGGAGTAGCCATCCCACCGGCCCCGTTGCGCGATAGACCAAGAGTAGAACCGCCGCGGCGGCAAGCGTATTGGGCAGACGCAACGCCCACAGGTGGCTGCCGAAGAGTTTGAGGGAGGCCGCCGACAACCAAGCCATTAGGGGCGGCTTGACGAGCAGCGGGCGGCCCAGAAAGCGCGGTGTGAGCCAATCCCCACCGGAGGCCATGCGCAGGATGCCGTGCGCATAGAGGGCCTCGTCTTGCGCCGGAGTGCCGGCAATCGGGTCCAAGGGGGCTAGAGCGAGCGGATAGCGGTTTTGGGTGGCAAGGAAGGAAGCAGCAAAGACCGCGGCCAGGGCCAGCCGGCTATTGAACCAGCGGGCGCGCGTAGACGATCTCTGCGGATTCACTGCCTGGAAGATTAACACTGACGCCTGTCTTCATCAGTTGGTCGCCGGTCATCGTGTAGACTCGCGTGTCGGTCTGGAAGCTGACTTTGTAGGTGTGAGCCGGGTTCAAATCGCGGAAGCGCAGCATATAACGATTGAGCGTGGCGTCGTCGCGCACGACGACGACAATGGCTTCATCGAGTTCTGAGTTGTAGCTTTGGATGGCGTCGGTTCGCCCATTGGCGGGGCGAATCGTCAGGTGGAGAACCTTGGAGTCGCGGATCGATTCTCGCATCGCCTTGTAGGTCCTGATTTCGCTTTGCAAGAAGTCGAGGTCGGAGGTGGGGAGATCCGCAAGCTTGTTCATTAGAATCCAAGGCCCACCGAACATGTAACTGCGCGTGGTGTAGTTCGTCATGGGAGCGGTGCCCATGTAGCGATCGGTGTAGCGCGGCGGGAACGGGAAGCTGGCGCCGTAAAGGCCCTGGCGCGCTCCCAATGAGCCGGAGGCGTCGTTGGTGATCGACGTAACGTAATTGCGGACCATGCGGAAGGTCATCATGTTGCCGCCGTTAGCGCAGTTCTCCCAGAGGGTGTTGGGCGCTTGGGCTTGGATCTCTTTGAGGATGCGATTGAGGCCGTAGTCGCCCGCAAAATTCCAGTCGCGATAGTCGTAGCTGAGATTGCGATTTGTACACTGCTTGACCATCGTCTGGCCGTCCTGCAGAATCCAGTCGACGTTGTAGTCTTTGATCATCCGCACGCCTTGCTCAATGACCCAGTCTTGAACCGCAGTGTCACCCAAGGCGAGGGACACTGCGCCGTGGTAGTTGTAATTCGTTGAACAGGCCCACTCCGGGTGATCCTTCAAGACTTGCGAATTCGCCATGGCCTCGCTGATCACGAAGTGGAGGCCGAACTTCATTCCCTTGCTGTGGACATAGTCAGAGAAAGCGCGCATGCCGCTGGGGAATTTTTCAGGATCGGCCTCCCAGTCGCCAATCCGCTTGGCCCAACCCAGGTCGAGCACGAATAGCTCGACGCCGCGGGCAGCGGCCAGATCGGCTTCGCGCTTCATCTTCGTCTCGGTGATGTCTTCCTGGTAGCCCCAGCTATCCCAAGCGATGTATGGGAATTTTTCGTCGGCCACCTGAAGCGCGAGGGCGGCCTCGGCGTAGCGCTGGGTGCGGTAGCCGGCCTCATCCCAGTCGCCGTCAAAGATTCCTACAAAAGCGGCGGGTGCCTCGTACCATTGCTGAGAGTCGACGGGATGCATCAGCCCATTCAGGTTTACGGACAGATCCAAGGTGGCGGCCTTGCGCTCGACGATGATGTCGGCCCGACCGTCGAATTCCCAACCGGCAAACAAGCCCGCGCCGTCGGCCTTGAGCACGGCAAGCCAGGCGCACTGTGCGCCGCCCGCACCGGTGATCATGTTGACCTTCTGAGTAGCTTTGGAAAGCGTTGTCGAGGCGGTTTCAAAGTTGCGGCCGGCGTTGAGAGTGCTCCATTGATTTACCCGGAAGACTTTGTAGTCCGCATCGTCGAGTTCTGCCGAGTAAGGGAGGATGTCGTTGGCGCGAATGTAAACGCGCGTGCCACGGAGATTTTTTACCTTAACGGCTTGGCGCAACACCGGGTGGCCAGGATGAATGCGCAGATGGAGTTCGATTTCGTATTGGTCGGCCAAGTCGTGGAATACGATTGCCCAGCCGCGCCCACCGTTGCGCGCGTCGTAGCCACGCTGACTCACGAGCTTTAGCGGAGTCTTGGCGTCAAACACCGTGTTGTCGATTCGAAGATCGATCGGGCTGCTAGGACTGGCAACCGAGGATTTGAAGTGAACATTTCCGGCTGAATCTGTCAGATCCACCCAGTGAAAGGTGGAGTCGCTCTCTTGAGCGAAGTGGGCGCGAAACTGGTCGTTGCCGACT
>JANXUM010000226.1 GCA_025356215.1 Bryobacter sp.
AGGTGCTGACGCAGATTGGAACATTCAGCTTGTTTTTCAGTCGCTTCAATACCGGAAGCAGCCGCTTCAGCTCTTCTTCGGCTGGCAAAGGCGGGTCGCCAGGGCGGGTTGGCTCCGCGCCCAGGTCGATTACGTCGGCACCCTGTTCGTCCAACTGAATCGCGCGGGCCAAGGCGCGCTCGGGGTCCATAATTTTCTGCCCGTCATCGCTTGGCGACAACGCGATGGGCGCGATGATGAAAGTCCGCTGTCCCAAACGCAAGGTGCGCGACTTCAACTTCCAATCGATGGTTCTACGTATGATCGCCACTGTTTTTCCTAACTTGCCACTGTCAACCGGATCCAGCGATATCGTTTGCCAACGCGCACAACAAACTCGCCGGGCTCCATCTTCTGCGTCGGGCTTTCGATCGATTCGAGCGTCACCGTATTGCCCGCCTTCACCGCGCCACTCTTGATCAAACGGTCCGCGTCGCCCACGCTGGCCGCTAAGCCCGCCGCTACCAGCACGCGATTGATCCGCGCGTCCGTGGCTTCGGCGTGATTCTCGGGTGCCGGTACGCTGCCCCAGCTCTCCGACACACGGGCTGCTTCCTCGGCACTGTGAAAGTCCTTAACGATCCGAGTCGCCAAGTCTTTCTTGGCCGTCAACGGATCCAGCCGCGCAATCTCGTCCATCGGCAGGTCGGTCAGCAGCTCAAAATAACGCGGCACCAGAGCGTCGGGCATGTTCATGAGCTTTCGGAACATATCCACCGGCGCTTCTGTGATGCCGACGTAGTTGCCCTTCGACTTCGACATCTTCTCGACGCCGTCCAGGCCCTCAAGGATCGGCACCGTGCCGACGATTTGCGGCAGTTGGCCGTAGTCCTGCTGGATCGCTCTGCCCACCAGCAGATTGAATTTCTGATCGGTGCCGCCCAACTCAACGTCGCAGCGCAGCGCGACCGAATCGTAGGCCTGCGCCAGAGGATACAACAGCTCGTGGACGCTGATCGGCACGCCCTCTTTGTAGCGCTTTGAAAAATCGTCTCGCTCCAGCAATCGCGCCACCGTGTAATGCGAGGTGAGACGAACGATTTGCTCGTAGCCCAGCGGCTCCAGCCATTCGCTGTTGAAGCGCAGTTCGGTCTTCTCGGGATCGAGCAATTTAAAGACCTGCGCCTTGTAAGTCTCGGCGTTCTTCGCCAGTTCTTCGCGGGTCATCGGCGGGCGCATCGCGTTGCGGCCAGTGGGGTCGCCGATCAGGCCGGTCATGTCGCCAATCAAGAAAATTACGGTATGACCGAGGTCCTGAAAGTGCTTCATCTTGCGCAGCAGCACCGTGTGGCCCAGATGCAGATCGGGGGCAGTCGGGTCAAAGCCCGCTTTCACGCGAAGGGGGCGGCCTTCCTTCTGGGCCAGCACAAGGCGCTCTCGCAAACCGTCCTCGGGGATGACTTCCGCAAAGCCCTTACGCAAATAATTCAACTGTTCGTCAATCGTAAGCACTTCTATCAATTGTAGGGGAAGCGTCTCTTCCAGTCGGCAAAATCCATCGTTAGGCCCAGGCCGGGCCGATCGGGAAGCTTGACATGACCCTTCTCCACCAATGGCAGCGTGCCCCCGGTCAGTTCATGCAGGCGGCGCATGTTGCCGCCGTCCCACTCGCTCATCAGATAGCCGCGCACTCCCGCCATCGACTGCACGCTCGCCATATGCCCCACTGGGCCGTACCACATGTGCGGCGCGATTTCGACGCCATAGACTTCACCCAGTGCCGCGATCTTGCGAATTTCGGTGATGCCGCCACAGTGTATGACGTCGGGTTGAATGATCATCGCGCCGCGCGCCTCCAATAATTCGCGAAACTGCCAGCGATTCAGCAGCCCCTCGCCGCCGGCCAGCGGCACCGGGCTTTGTGCGGCGATCTGGCCGAGGGCCGGGTTGCTTTCTCGCCACACGGGTTCCTCGAGAAACATCACCTTCAGCGGTGCCACGGCCCGCGCCAATTCCAGCGCGGAACGCATCGAATAGGTCTCGTACATCTCAAGACAAATGTCGAGCGACATGCCGACGGCCTTGCGGATCGCTTCGATCTCAGCCACCGTTTGGCGCAATCTAGCCTGCTCGCTATCGGCGCGCGGGATCACCCACTTGACCGTCGTCCAACCTTCGGCCACCGTCTTTGTTGCCAGCTCCGCCAGTGCCTCTGGCGTGCGCTGCTTCAGGCCCGCGCTCCAGTGGCTCCAATAGACCCGCATTGGTTTGTCACTGTTGGCTCCCAGTAGCCGCCATACCGGCACGCCCAGCCGTTTGCCTTCGATGTCCCAGAGTGCGATGTCGATCGCGCTGAGTGCGGTCATCAACACGCTGCCGTCGCGCCAGCGATTTTCGCCGTAGTAGAGCCGGTTCCAATGCGCTTCCACTCCAGCCGGGTCCAGGCCTTTCAAGCGCGGCTCCAGCCATCGCACCGCTTCTTCTGCGATGCGCACCCGCGCCGGTAGGGAGGCCTCGCCCAGGCCCGTAATCCCGGCGTCTGTCTTGACTTCGACAAACAGATACTCGCGCCCGTCCATGAGGCACTTGTGCGTATCGATGCCCGTGATTTTCACCGGGCTTGCCGCCATCAAAGGGGCGGGCAATAGTTTCAGCAGGTCTCGGCGCAGCATACGAGATAGTCTATAGGTTTAGGGAGATTACTGAAATATGAAGATCTCGGTGAAAGCCGAGTATGCGTTGCAGGCGGTTTTCGACCTGGCCACACAGCCGGGCGGCGAACCCATCCGCATCGCCGACATTGCCAAGCGGCGAAAGATACCGCAAAAGTTTCTCGAACTGATTTTGTCCAACCTCAAGCAGGGCGGATTTGTCGAATCGCGACGCGGGGCCGACGGCGGCTATTTACTGGCCCGCCATCCTTCGCAAATCATGGTGGCCGAAATCATCCGGCACGTCGATGGCCCGGATGAGCGCCGCTCGATGGCCGAAGGCTTTGAAGACCTCTGGACCCGCGTCGATGAAGCGGTAAAGGGCACGCTGGGCAGTACGAGTTTTCAGCAACTGGCGGACGACTGGTACGCCAAACAAAATCAGTACGTCGCAAACTGGGAGATCTAGACCATGAATGTCTACGCCGACAATTCGCTTTCGATCGGGCGCACGCCGCTGATTCGCCTGAATCGTGTTACGGCTGGCGCTGGGGCCACGGTGCTGGCCAAGATCGAAGGCCGCAATCCCGCCTACAGCGTCAAGTGCCGCATTGGGGCTTCGATGATTTGGGACGCCGAGTCCAAAGGCCTACTGGGGCCCGGTAAGGAATTGGTCGAGCCCACCAGCGGTAACACCGGCATTGCGCTGGCCTTTGTGGCGGCGGCTCGCGGCATTCCGATCACCTTGACCATGCCCGAGACGATGTCGCTTGAGCGTCGCAAAGTCTTGAAGGCTTTTGGCGCGAAGTTGGTTCTCACGCCCGGCCCCAACGGGATGCGCGGCGCCATTGAAGAGGCCGAGAAAATCAAGGCCAGCGACCCGGATCGCTTTGTACTGCTGCAGCAATTTCAAAACCCGGCCAACCCCGCGATCCACTTCAAGACCACCGGCCCCGAGATTTGGGATGACACCGATGGCGGCATGGATATTCTCGTTTCCGGCGTCGGCACCGGGGGCACGATCACCGGCATCAGCCGCTACTTCAAGCTCGAGCGCAAGAAACAAATTCTCAGCGTCGCCGTCGAGCCCAGCCACAGTCCGGTCATCACCCAGACGCTAAATCATGAGCAGGTCAAGCCGGGGCCGCACAAGATTCAGGGCATTGGCGCGGGCTTCATTCCCGGTACGCTCGACATCTCGATGATCGATCGCGTCGAGCAAGTGACCAACGAGGAGTCCGTCGAGATGGCCCGACGCCTCGCCAGAGAAGAAGGCATCCTCTGCGGCATCTCTTGCGGAGCCGCGGCGGTCGCCGCCGTCCGATTGGCTTACGAGCCCGAACACGCGGGCAAAACGATTGTAGTTGTGCTGCCCGACGCCGGCGAGCGCTATCTCACCAGCGTACTGTTTGAAGGATTGGTCGACTAGGCTCGGCCACGCCCATGCGCCCGGTGAGAAAGCCCGAGATCATGAGTCCCGCGGGCCATTGGCCGCAGTTGCGCGCGGCGATTGAGGCGGGTGCCGACAGCGTCTATTTTGGCTTGACGCACTTCTCCGCGCGGGCCAAGGTGGGCTTCACAGCCGAAGAACTTCCTGAAGCGATCGCCACGTTGCATCGCCGCGGCGTCAAGGGCTATGTGGCCTTCAACACGCTTGTCTTCGATCGCGAACTTGACCAGGCCGCCGCCGCCATCGAGACCATCGCCGAATCCGGCGCCGACGCGATTATCGTTCAAGACATTGGCGTCTGCTCGCTCGTCCAACAGATTGCTCCGGACCTTGAAATTCACGGCAGTACGCAAATGAGTATCACTAGCGCCGGTGGCGTGCGTCTGGCGCAGCGTCTGGGCGCGACGCGCGTGAATCTGGCGCGCGAGTTGTCGCTCACCGAGATCGCGGCCATCCGCCGCGAGACCGATTGCGAACTCGAGATCTTCGTCCATGGGGCTCTGTGCGTCGCATACTCTGGCCAGTGCTTCAGCTCCGAGGCCTGGGGCGGCAGAAGCGCCAATCGCGGCCAGTGCGCGCAGGCCTGCCGCTTGCCTTACGAGTTGATCGTCGATGGCGTGGCTAAGCCACTGGCCGACGCCCGCTACTTGTTGAGCCCGGCGGATCTATATTCGCTCGAATGGATTCCCAAGCTGCTGCCGCTGGGGATTTCGTCGCTCAAAATCGAAGGCCGCTACAAGGACGCCGAGTACGTCGCCATCACCACCGCCGCCTATCGCAAGGCAGTTGACGACGCGTGGGCGGGCTTGGAGGTGGGCGGCGACCCTGAAGCTAAGCTGCGGCTTGAGCAAGTTTATTCGCGCGGCATGGGGCCGCATTTCTTGAGTGGCACCGACCACCAAGCCGTCGTCCGCGGCCGCAGCCCCCGCCATCGCGGCGTGCTAATGGGCCAAGTGACGCTGGTGACCGCCAACGCGGTGCGGGTGGCCGTCAACGACGCCCACCGGATTGCGCCGCTCAAACTGGGCGACGGCGTTGTCTTTGATGCCGCCGATTGGCGCAGCCCCCAGCAGGAGGAAGAAGGCGGCCGCATCTATTCGCTGCAGCCCGCCGGCAAACGCGAGTTGGCCTTGGAGTTCGGCAACGGCGCCATTCGCTTCGATCGCATCCGCGTTGGCGACCTCGTCTGGCGAACCCACGACGCCGATATTGAACGCTACGCCAAGCATTGGACCGAAGCTACGCAGCCAGTCCGCAAGCGCGCCGTCGATGTCCATGTGGAAGCGCGTGTCGGCCAACCACTGCGGGCTGTGTGGGCGTGTGGCCAATCTGTGAGTGTCCAATCGCCGGAGCCACTGGTGGCGGCCCAGCGCCAAGGCCTCACCATCGAAGCGCTGCGGGCTCAATTCGAGCGCCTGGGCAACACCGGCTTCGAACTCGGCGCCTTGGAGGCCATCATCGAAGGTGCTCCTTTTGTGCCAGTATCGTTGCTCAACGAACTTCGTCGCGAGGCCGTCACTCAACTGGAGTCGCAACTGGCGCGGCCCAAGTCGTGGCCCACCTACCCGCGTACTCTGCCCGCCGCCACGCCCTCTCCAACCAAGCCCACTGCGGCGCAACTCCATCTGCTGGTGCGCGCGCCCGCCCAACTCGCCGCCGCCATGGACACACGGCCCGCCAGTATCACTCTCGACTATCTCGATCTGTACGGCCTTCGCCCATCGGTCGACCTCGTGAGATCCAGCGGTATCGAGGTGCGCGTCGCCAGCCCGCGTGTTCTCAAACCCGGCGAAGAGAAGATTGTCGATTTCCTGCTTAAGCTCGACTGCGAAATTCTAGTGCGCTCGGCGGGGCTTCTGGAGCAACTATCCGGTGCCCCATCCTCCATGTTGTCGGGAGACTTCAGCCTCAACGCCGCCAACCGCGTCTCGGCTCAGATGCTGCTCGACATGGGCCTGCGCCGCATCACACCCACCCACGACCTCAACGCGCAACAGATTCTCGCTCTAGCCCACAGCGTGGGTGCCACCCGCATTGAGGTGGTCGCCTACCAACATTTGCCTGTCTTCCATACGGAGCACTGCGTCTTCTGCCGCTTTCTGTCCAGCGGCACCAGCTACAAAGACTGTGGTCGCCCCTGCGAGACGCACGAGGTCTCGCTCAAGGATGAACGCGGCCGCCGCCACCCGCTCGTCGCCGACATCGGCTGCCGTAACACGGTCTTTGGAGCCGAGGCGCAAACGGCGGCACGGCATCTCGAAGCTTGGCGGGCCGCCGGCATCGTTCACTATCGCTTGGAATTCGTCCACGAAACCGCGGCCCAGGTCACTGGCATTGCTCGCGCCTTCCAATCCGCACTCGACAAAAAAACAAGCCCCGTCCAACTGGATCTGCACGTTGGCAAGTTCCAGCCGGCGGGGCTCACGGAAGGTAGCTTACAAGTTCCGAAGAACGAGCCGCTCTTCCAAATTCTCTAGACTTGAGGACCGGTCAAGATCGGACGATCCGTCTTGGCGTAATCGGCCGCATGCTCGCCGCTACTGGAGATGTCGCTGGCACCCATCTTGATGAGCATCTCCTTTGCCTTCGTGGTCCACTCGCTGTCGTCGCAGTGGATCGACATCAAGATTCCGCCTTCCTTCACGCGCCCTTCGTAGCGTACCGCCTCATACTCCGGGATGCCTGCGCCCACCAGCGCGCCGCCGGCTCCGCCCAGTGCCGCGCCTGCTCCGGCCCCTGCCAGTGCGGCCATGATCGGACCCGCCGCGATGAACGGACCAATGCCAGGAATCGCCAACGCGCCAATGCCAACCAGCCAGCCAAAGACTCCGCCGGCGAGTGCGCCAGTCGCACCCGCACCTGCGGCGACCTCGGGCGCCTTCGTCGACTTCTCCATGCCGATGTCTTTGTTGCCGACGTTCTCAGGCATCAAAACTGAAATGTCTGCGGAACGGAAGCCGTTCAGCCGCAATTGATCGATTGCGTCCTCAACTCCGGCTCGAGTATTGAAAATTCCATAAACGGACGTGTTTTTGCTCATATGTTTCTCCAGTGTTACTTCGTGATTTCAAGGAGGCTCTTGACCGTATTGCTTCCGGCGTTTTTCTTCGCCATGGCCTCGATCTTGCTTTTCTCCTCCGCGTTGGCTACGTTACCCTTCAACGTCACAACCCCCGCAGCGGTGACGATCGTGATGTTTCGGGCCATCATCGACATACCCTTTGTCTTGGTGATCCCTTGCCGGATCATCCTGGTCGTTGCCACATCCGGCGCGCTATTGCTCTGATCTTGCGCCGTTTGCGCGCATAGCGGCAGCGTTGCCACGAGCAGCAGATTTGCAATTACTAAGTTCATGTTCGGCCTCCAGCCATTCCTCTTTGCAGGTTTGCGGCCAATCCCATACAGCCCCAAAATCTCTCTAGGCGCCCTAAGAACTCTTACGTTTTCTCCCAACTTTTTACTCAACTGGGCAATCTGGGCCGTGGCAACTCGCGTGCTTAGGTAAATTCATGCCGAAATTTATCAAAACCATGAACAGTCTTCCGCTTGGCGTTCGCAAGAGCATGGCTGCGCTGTTGCAATCGAGTCTGGCTGCGTCGGTCGATCTTTATTCGCACGCCAAACAGGCTCACTGGAACATCCGTGGGCCACGATTCATCACGCTGCACTTGTTGTTCGACGAGGCTGCCGACGCGGTTGAGCCTTTCGCCGACATGTTGGCGGAACGGGCTGGCGCGCTGGGCGCTGAAGTCTCGGGAACCTTGCGTCAGGCGGCGGCGGGTTCTCCTCTAGCGGAATATCCGCTCGGCATCGCGCACGGGGAAGAGCATCTTCACGCCTTGGCAACAAGCTTCGCCGCTTACGCCAAAATGATCCACGAGAACATCGACAAGGCCGCCGACGCTGGCGACACCACCACAGCGGACCTCTTTACCGAGATCAGCCGTGTCGTCGATCTGAAGCTGTGGTTCATCGAATCGCACTTCGAGATTGACGAAACCAAGCCCAAAAAGTAGGCGCTAGTCGACGCTAAACGAAAACAGCGTATGGCCGCTGGCGATAGCAATGTGCTGCTTGCCGTCTGCGGCCGTATAGCTGATTGGATTGGCAAACGCCCTACCGCCCATCGGGTAGCGCCACAACAGCTTACCCGTGCTGTCGTCCAGCGCCAGCATGTCTCCGTCTGCGGTGGCTGCAAATACCAGTCCCCCGGCGGTGCTCAATACACCCGACCATGACGGCGCGCTCAACGGATACTCCCACTTCGATTTGCCCGTCGCCGGGTCAATCGCTTTGATCGCTCCCGTCGCCTCTTCTCCGGGCTTTGATACAAAGCGCCCGGCCAGATACCAACTGCCTTCGTGATACGTGTCGTCGCCGGTGTAGAACACGCCGCCCTCGTCACGCGTCATCACGTAATGCAGCTTGGTCTTTGCACTGTAGGAAGGTGCTTGAAAGTTGGTCGCCCCCGGTGAGTTCGGATACACGGCCGTACCATTCGCCGTGGGAAAAGTATTCGGTAGCCGCGTCGGTCGCCCCTTGGCGTCCAGTTCCCCCTTGGCCCAGGTCTGCCGCACATATTGCTTGCCCATCAGGTACTCGCCCGTCTCGCGATCAAGCACATAATAGAAGGCGTTGCGATTGGCGAACAGCGCCAGCTTCCGCATCTTCCCGTTCCACATTTGGTCCACCAGGATCGGCACCTGCGTGGCATCCCAATCGTGCACATCGTGTGGTGTGAACTGGAAGTACCACTTCATCTTGCCGGTGTCGGCGTCGATTGCCAGCAGTGAGTCGGAATAGAGATTGTCGCCCTCGCGCTTATCGCCCTTCCAATCGGGTCCAGGGTTACCGGTGCCCCAGTAAATCGTATTCAACCCAGGATCGTAACTCCCGGTTACCCAGGTCGTCGCCGAGCCGTACTTATAGCTGTCGCCCTTCCAGGTCTCCGCGCCCTTCTCCCCCGCCGCCGGCACGGTCCATAGCCGCCACGCTTCCTTGCCTGTTTTCACATCGAACGCCGCAAGATAACCGCGCACGCCAAACTCACCGCCCGCGCTTCCCACCACCACCTTGTCCTTGACAATCAGCGGTGCCGCCGTGCTTGAGTAAGCCTTTTTATAATCCGCCACGGTGACGTCCCAGAGAACATTGCCGCTGGCGGCGTCCAATGCCACCAAGTGCGCGTCCAGCGTACTGATGAAGATGCTGTTGCCATGAATGCCAACGCCGCGGTTCACCTTGCCGCAGCAGAACGGTACGTTGTCCGGTAAAACTCGCTTATAGCGCCACAGCACCTTGCCGCTATGGCTCTCCACCGCCGTCACATCGCTCGGCGGCTCGGACACATAAAGGATGCCATCCTTGGCGATCGGGCTGGCCTCAAACTTGTCCAGCTTGTCGATCTGAAAGCTCCAGGCTGGCTTCAACTTCGCCACATTCGATTTGTCGATCTGCGTAAGCTCAGAGTACCGATGGCCTTGCGCGTTGCCCTGGAACTGCAGCCAATCGCCGGTCTGCGCCGTCAGGATCGAAGCCGAGAATAAAATAAGAGCCTTCACATTGCACCCCTGAGAGAAAACAGATAAGCCACCAAGTCGTCCAACTCTTTTGCGTTCAGACGGCCCTGATAGCTGGGCATCGAAGACTTCGTCAAGTCCCGCGTAATCGCCGTGGTTTGGTCCTTCGCGATGCTGTGAATCCTTCCCCGGCCATCGCGCAAATTGATTCGGAAGTTATCCTCGCTCAATCGGATGCCGTTGACCTGAGCTCCGGTCTTGGGGGTCACATGAACCATCGTCCAACCTCCCGCCAGAGTCGCGTTCGGGTCGACGATTGACGTTCGCAGGTTCGCCGGGCTGCGCATCGCTCCAATCTGCGTCAGGTCCGGGCCCATCTTCCCGCCCGCCCCGCCCACCATGTGACAGCCGCCGCATCCGCCCTTGCCCTGATAAACCGCCTTGCCCTTGGCCGCGTCGCCCGCAACCGTAATCGGCGCACTTCGCCCCAAGGACCGCACATACCCCGCCACCTGCATCATTTGTTCTTCCGTCATGCCCAATGCCGGCGGCATGTCGGTCCCTAGAATGCCATTTCGAATGATGCTGACCAACGCGGTGTCCGTGGGCGCGTGCACCAGATTTGGCGACACCAAATTAGCCGCAAACCCGTCGTCGCCTCGTCCATGGCAAAACGCGCAATGGATTTCAAATTGTGTCTTGCCAGCGCTCAGACTTGCTTTGTCCGAAGGCGCGCTCAGTTGCGCCCACACGCCGACGCTAAACATCAAACCGATCAAGATTAGCCGCATCATGAGATTCCTATCATATGTTTTAAGGCTTCTGCAAAGTATTTGCGTCGCGCCATTCGCGATACCACTTGGCGTGATGAAAGCGTGCCCACTCCGGCACGACATATCCGCGCAACATCGCCCGCATCGACTGCGGCACCGCCGCCACACCCATGTAAACGTGCACAATGATTCCCGCGATCGATCCAATCGCCGCCAGCGGGTGCAGTGCGATCGCCGCCAGTCGCAAAGTCCGCGGTGCCGATTCCGGAAACCAGAGCACGACGCCGCTCCCTAACAGCCCCAGCGCCGTTAGCACTTGGCTCCAGAACAACATCTTTTGCCCTGCGTTAAAGCGCCCCGACTCCGGCAACTCGTCATGCTTGTGCGTCGCGTACTTCTCCATCTTGCCCAGCCAAACGCGGTCGTCCGCATCGAGGCCCATCGTCTTGGCCCAACGCGCGAACATCCAGCCCATCACCGCCGTGAAGATCACGCCCGCCCAAGGATGCGTTCCGCGAATCACAAAGCCGCCGCCCGATAGCGCAGCCAGCCAATACAGCTTCGGCGACCAGATGGCCAAGCCCGTCAGCGCCGCGTAAACAAAGCTCAGCGCCGACATCCAGTGCATCACCCGTTCATAGGCGTCAAAGCGAGGGATGCGAATCTCGGGGCTAATCATGCGGAGCCTCCTCGTCCTTATGCCCGTGCAACTCCGGGTCCTGCGGCCCATAAATCACGTAATGAAAGAAGGTCCCCAGCACCGCTCCGATAAACGCAAACGATCCCAACCACTTCATCGGTCCCTTCCACAACTGCACAGTCCAAGGGATCGTCGGGTCGCGCGGCAACCCATAGCTCTCGGGCGCTTTGGCGTCTTTCAATACATAGATGACATTTGTGCCGCCCACGCCGGCTGGGTTGTAGATACCCGCGTCTTTGTGTCCATCCGCTCGCAACTCGACGGTCTTCGCCTCCGCCACGCGCAGCATCTCGTCGCGCTCGCCAAAGGTCAAACAATTCGTCGGACAAGTCTTGATGCAGGCGGGCTCCAGCCCCACCGCCGTGCGGTCCGAACAGAGCGAGCACTTGTACACCTTTTTCGTCTTCGGGCTCAAGCGCGGAATATCGAACGGGCATCCCGTGATGCAATAGCCGCAGCCGATGCAATTGTCATGCGCAAAGTCCACCGTGCCGTTGGCCAACTGCACAATCGCTCCCGGTGCCGGACAAGCCGCAATGCAACCCGCGTCGGCGCAATGCATGCATTGGTATTTGGACATCAGCCATGACGTCCCGCCGTCCTTCTCAATCTCGTTGAACTTGATCAGATTCCAAAAATTCGGAGCCAGATCCGCCATCGTCTGATAGCTGCCGTCAAAGGTGCCCAGCGTGTATTCCTGGTCGTTCCATTCCTGACAAGCCACCTCGCAGGCCTTGCATCCAATGCAGAGCGTCGTATCGATCAGTTTGGCTACCAGCATCAGATCTTCTCCACATTCACAAGGAAACCCTTGTATTCCGGCGTCCCCGAATTCGGGTCATACGCGCTCGGCGTCAGGTTGTTGATCAGCGGGCCGGTCACCTTGCCGACAAAGCCCCAATGGATTGGCAGTCCAATTTGATACACCTTCTCGCCCTTCACCTTCAAGGTGCGCAAGCGCTTGGTCACCAGCGCCGGCCCCTCCACATGCCCCCGCGCCGACCGCACCCGAATCATGTCGCCACTCGCGATTCCCTTGGCCGCCGCCAGCTCTGCCGGCAACTCCACAAAGAAGTTCGATTGCAACTCAGCGCTCGAGCTGGTGTGCTTCGTCCAGTAATGAAAGTGCTCCGTCAAGCGATAGGTGATCGCTACATACGGAAAATCCTTCGCCTCTCCAAATTTATCCGGTGCGCTGCTGTAACGCTTCAGCATCGGGTTTGAACTTACCAGCGGATGCAGCGGATTCAACACGGGAGACTCCGCTGGCTCATAATGCTCAGGGAAAGGCCCCTCCACCAGGTCCGGCGCAAACAGCCGCGCCACACCTTCGGGAAGCATAATGAAGGCCGGCAGCGATCCTGGCTCGGCGTCCGCCTTATAGTCCGGCACATCTCCGCGCCATCGCTCACCATCCCATTTCAGCGGTGCCCGTGTCTCATCCCAAGGCTTGCCGTTCTCGTCCGCAGAGGCGCGATTGTAGAGAATGCGCCGGTTCGCCGGCCAACTCCACGCCCACTGCGGATACAGGCCCAAGCCCGTCGGGTCGCCCTGCCCGCGACGCGCCATCATGTTGCCCGCCTCCGTCCAACTCCCGCTATAAATCCAGTTCCCACACGCCGTCGTGCCATCGTCCTTCAACTCGCCAAAGCCATTCAACTGCTTGATCGTCGTCAGGTCGACGCCGTTTACCTCGCGCGCTACTTCCGATAGCAGCGGCAGCTCGGGGCGCGCGTAGTCCCACTGCATGTTCATCAACGGCGCGGGGTTGGCTCCGCCGTCCTTCTTGTACAAGCGCCGAATCTCCAGAAACAATTTCGACAAAATCTCTTGATCGCGCTTGGCCGCGCCTGGAGGGTCCAGCGCCGCCTCTTTCCACTGCAACCAGCGCGATGAATTCACAAACGCGCCGTCCTTCTCGGCAAAATTCGAAGCGGGCAACAAGAACACTTCCGTCTGAATCTGGCTCGCCTCGGGGATCTTCGCGTAATACTTCTCGGCAAGTTCCTTGGCTCGCCAAAACGCCGCCGTCTCCGTCTCAAAGTTCTCGGCCACGATCAACCACTTCAACTTGGACAGCGCCGTCAGCATCTTGCCCGTGTTCGGCCCATTCGCAATCGGGTTCATCCCAAAGCTGATCAACCCCTCCAGCTTGCCGTGGTACATGTCGTCAAAAAACGCGCCCCACGAATGGTCGCCCGTCTCGCTGATCTTCGGCAGCCAGTCGTAACCAAACCCATTCTCGACCGTCGCGTTTTTGCCGTAGTAGGCCTTCATCAGGCTCTTGAAAAACTTCGGCGTATTGCCCCAATAGTTCAAGCTCTTGGCAGCCAACGACTTCGGCGTCGTCGCCTTTAGATACTCGTCGATATCCGTCTGGTTGGCCCGCGGAATCTTCAAGTACCCCGGCAACATGTTCCAGGCGCCCATGTCGGTTGACCCTTGGATATTGGCGTGCCCGCGCTGCGCGTTCACCCCGCCCCCAGGCATGCCGATGTTCCCCATCAACAACTGCACCATCGCCGCAGCGTGGATCAACTGCACCGCGTGGCTGTGATGCGTCCACCCCAGCGCGTACAGCACCGTGCCGCTCTTGTCCTCCGCTGCGGCAATCGTGATCAACTCCGCCGCCTTCACAAACTCTTCCGCCGTGCAGCCGCAAATCTCCGCCACCTGCGCCGGCGTGTAGCGCTGATAGTGCGTCTTCATCAGTTGAAACACGCATCGCGGATGTTCCAGTTTCGGGTCGGTCTTGGCGTGCCCCTGCGCATCCAACTCATACTGCCAGGTCGTCTTGTCGTATTTGGTTCCCTGCCAGCCCGAGAAATGCCCGCCCTCAAACCCAAACCCCTCCGCGATCAAAAAGCTCGCGTTGGTATGCTGCTCGACGTATTTGCGCTGATACTTGCCCGTCTCGAGCGCATAGTGAATCAACCCTCCCAGGAACGCGATGTCCGTGCCCGACCGGATCGGCACATAACAATCCGACACCGCCGCCGTGCGCGTAAAACGCGGATCGATACAAACGATTTTGGCCTTGCGAAGCCGTTTGGCCTCCATCACAAAGCGGAAGCCCACCGGATGATTCTCCGCCGGGTTCCCTCCCATCACCAACACCACGTCCGCGTTGGCCACGTCGGTCCAACCGTTCGTCATCGCTCCCCGTCCGAATGTGGCGGCCAAACTGGTCACCGTGGGGCCGTGTCAAAGCCGGCTTTGATTCTCGTAGGCGACCATGCCCAGGCCGAAGCGGAACTTGCTCAGCAGGTAGTTGATTTCGTTGGTGTCGGTGCAGCCGCCGATCATGGCGATGTTTTTGAGGCGGTTGACGGTGCGGCCTTTGGCGTCTTCGGTTTCGAAGATCG
>JANXUM010000309.1 GCA_025356215.1 Bryobacter sp.
CGCTCTCCAGCGCGCCTTCGATTTGTTTCCCAATCTTTTCTGCGCAACCGCGCAGATCTTCTTCCCCGAAGGCAAGCGGCGTGAGGAGACGGGCAAAGCCGCGTGGAAGCCCACCGGCGAGCGCGACTTTCCGGTGCGCTGCTTGCCGCCCGCAGACGGAGAGAACTACACGCCGGTGCTTTACGGATCGGGTGGCTGCTCTCTCTACGACACCCGCAAGCTGCTGGAGATCGGTTGCTTCAAGCGCGCTTTCCGGCCCGCCTATGTCGAGGATCTCGATACCGGCTGGCGCGGCTGGCAAAAAGGCTGGCCGACGGTGTTTGTCGCCGACGCCCGCGTTGTCCACCACCATCGCTCCACGACCGCGCGTTTCCTGGCGGCGTCGTCAATCGAGCTCGCGATCGAGCAAAACTACCTCCGCTGGATCCAGAGCAGCGTCGCTACACCCGATGTTTTCGACCGCCTCTGGCAACACGCCGTTCATCGCGCGAATCTGCTGGCGGCCGTGCCCGAACCCGCGCCGATCGCGATGTACACGCTGCGCTTTGCCGCCTTTGAAAAGCCCTACTTCAACTGGGACCGCCCAGCCGCGCCCATCATGCCCGAAGCCGAGATTCTTGCCCTAGGGGGAGGAGATATCGCTTGCTTCCCGGGTAACGCAGCGCAAGGCAAGCCCCGCGTACTGATCGCCACATCGTATTTGCCGTTCCCGCTTTCTCACGGCGGCGCCGTGCGCATGTACAACCTGATGCGTGAGGCGGCAAAAGATTACTCGCTGGTGCTGATGAGCTTTGTCGATGAATTCATCACGCCCGATCCGGAGTTGCTCGCGCTCTGCGTTGAAGTGGTCCAGGTGCTACGCCAAGGCACACACTACCGCCGCGTGACGGCCCTGCCCAAGGTTGTCGAGGAATTCGATAGCGACGCCTTCCGCGCCGCTCTCAAGTGGTCGATCGACCGCTGGCAGCCTCAGATTGCCCAATTGGAATTCACCCAGATGGCGCAGTACGCAAGGGATTGCGCACCGGCTAAAACCATCATGGTGGAACACGACATCACCGTCGATCTCTACGAACAACTGCTCGCCACCAAGGATGAGTTCGATCTGCGGCTTGAGAAAGATCGATGGGAGGCATTTGAACACGCCGCCTGGAGGGAGGTCGACTGCGTCGCCGTGATGTCGCCACGCGACCGCGATACGGTCCGCGGCGCGCGACGCGTTGAAGTGATTCCCAACGGAGTTGACCTTGAACGCTTTCAACCCTCCGCCGTCGAGCCGGATCCAATGCGTCTGTTGTTTATCGGCAGCTTCGCCCATCTGCCAAACGTGCTGGCCCTCGACTGGTTTATGCGCGAAGTCTGGCCGCGGCTGAGTGGCGCCACCTTACACGTGATCGCCGGACGCCACCCCGATTACTACATCAACTTTTACAGGGAACGGGTGGACCTGGACCTGAAGCAGCCCGGCATCGAACTGGAAGACTTTGTGAGCGATGTCAGACCCGCTTACGCGCGCGCACAAATCGTGATCGCGCCATTGCTGGCCAGCGCGGGAACAAACATAAAGGTCGTCGAGGCGATGGCTTGCGGCAAGGCGATCGTCGCCACGCCGGGCGGCGTTAACGGCCTTGACGTTGTCGCTGGAGTTGACTACGTGTCCGCGAAATCGGGCGAAGAATTCGCGGATGCAATTTCCGCGATCCAAAGCGATGGGCCACGGCGCAAGCGTCTTGAAACCCAAGCCCGTCTCAGCGCCGAGCAACGCTACGGATGGGTGGCGATCGGTGCCAAACAGCTAGCCCTCTATGAGAGTTTGCGCGCAAAGGCGCTATAGTCCAGCCCCCCGAAGAACGATTCCTTGACGCTGGCCGGCAGCGCGTTCAACTCCGGACGCTCCTCATAGGCTGGGGCAAAGCGCTGGACGTCAATCCGTCCAAAGCCCGCCTCTTCCAGATAGAAACAAAGCAGCGCGGGGGGAACCGGGCGCTGATGCGAGGGGTCGATGAAGAAGTGCGTTGAAAAGATCGCCAGGCATTCCGGGTTGGGCGTCTCAAACACGATCACGCCGCCGGTCTTCAATGCTTGCGCGCAGGCCTTCACCAGCGCCCACACCTGGGCCGGTGGCAGATGCTCAATCACTTGCGCGCAGAAGATGCCGTCGAAGGAGCCGGGGCCTTCCGCCGCCAGGTATTCGAACACATCGGCTTGCTTGGCGTCCAGCCCCTGGCCACGGAGGATCTCGATGTTTTCTTCGTAGAGATCGACCCCCACACCAGTTATGCCCTTCTGCTTCAGAGACGATAGAAACTCCCCGCGACCGCAACCGATATCCAGCACGCGCTGGCACCCTTCAAAATACGGCAGGTAAGAAGCGAAATGCGCTTCGATCTTGGGCGCGTCACCGCGAAACTTGTTTGCGAAATGCACCCAATCGATGTCCAGCGCCGCATCCGCCGCCGCCCCGCCCGCAACTGGTACGGGCGCGGGCCGCTGACGGATTGACCGGATCTCGGCATAGATGATGCGCTCATATTCAACGCGCACCTTTTCCAGTTCTTTCCAGAACCGCTGCTGCATCGCGAAATTCGAACGCTCCAGGGCCCCTTCAAAATCCTTATGGTGAGCCAAGGCGCGCTCTTCATAACGCTGTTCGAGCACGGCGGTGCGCTGAGCATAGGCCGCCTGCAAATCTGCGACCGAGCGCAAGAACTGCACCTCGTTACGCCCCAGCTTCTCTTCCCACTCCCGCTTCCAAACCACCCAATGCGAGCGGATGTCTTTCAACTCACTAGCCTCGCGGCGGATCTCCTCAAGCGGCGGCTCAAAGCGCGGCGGAATGGTCTTCAGCGTTCGATTGATCGCGTTCAAACCCTCCAGCACCGAATCGAGCGATCGCACCATCGCATAGTTGAAATCCACTTGATCGCGCACGAACCAGCCGAGGCTGCGGGCGATCAACTGCTTGACGCCTTGAATTACGCTGTTCAGCGGCCCCCCCGCGCGAGGGTTCACCCGTCCAATGGCAGCCACTTTCGAGTTGGCCTGATCGCGCGCCTCCAGCACCGGCGTAAAATCCGGCAGTTCCAACCCGTGCCATAAGCCACTCGGATAGCGGGCCAGCACGCGCTCGCGGATTTGCCGGATCGCGAGTTCTAACTCCTCTTCGTGAGTGAGTTGCAGGCTAGAGTTTTCGTTCATAGCTGGCCGTGATCTTTGAATAGATTCCGCCTCGGGGAGTAAAGTCTCCCAGCACCGTCGCCTTGCGTGGCTTAGCCGCGCGGACGATGTCGTCCATCACGCGGTTGACGATGTTCTCTTGGAAGATGCCAAGGTTGCGAAAGGCGAGCAGGTACATCTTGTAGGCCTTCAATTCCAGGCACAACTCATCCGGCACATACCGAATCGTGAGCGTTCCATGGTCGGGCAAGCCCGTCTTGGGACATACGCTGGTGAACTCTGGGCTTGAGATTTCAATCTCGTAGTCACGCCCGGGAAATTGATTGGGCCAGGTTTCAATCTCGGGCAGCGGCGCGCTTACGCCAGAAGCCGCGTGATCGTCGGTATATTGCTTCATTAGTCTCTCAGCTTGCGGATCAATAGATCGAGGAAAAGGCCGACGTCGGTAACGACGCCCACCGTCTGTGAACTGCCGCGGTCGCTCACCTTGGTAGCCACCGCCGGGTTGATGTCGACGCACACCATCTTCACCCAGCTTGGCAGCATGTTGCCGGTGGCGATCGAGTGCAGCATGGACGACAAGCAAAGCACGACGCCCGCATTCTCTAAATGCGCGCTATACAGGTTCTGCGCTTCGTTCATGTCGGTTACCGTGTCGGGCAGCGGACCGTCGTCGCGCAGGCTACCGGCCAGCACAAACGGCACCCGATGGGTGACGCATTCGTACATCACGCCGGTCGTGAGCCGCCCTTGCGCCACGGCGCCCTCGATGTTGCCGCAATTGTAAACAGCGTTGATCGCGCGCATGTGGTTGCGATGACCGTGCTCCTCCTGGCGCCCGTCGCTCGCCCGGATGCCTAGGCTGGTGCCCAGCAGCGCGGACTCGATATCGTGGACGGCCAAGGCGTTGCCAGCCAACAGTGCGTCGATCCAGCCCAACCGGATCAACTCCGCCAGCGGATTCGATCCGCCCGTGTGCACCACAACGGGCCCGGCCACGGCTATGATCTTCTTGCCTTGCTCCCGCACCGCGCGCATGATTGCTACCGTCTGCGTGACGGCCGTCTCGACCTGACGCTCGCTGGAAACTTCATTCGACATAAAGCTAAAGCTCAGCCGGTCGCGGTCCTTGGTGTCCGGGATCACACGGATACCGCGCATGCCGGTTACGATCTCCTCGCCCGCCGCCAAATCGCGAAGCTTGCGGCATTCCGCATGTTTTCCGCTAACGACGATCGTCGCGTCCATGCGCTGCTTCTGCACGTCGATCCACTCCCCGGCGATGCGCACTTGGGTCTTGTGATTAGTCGTCGAGTAAAAATCCTCAGGCGCGCAGCGATCGCGGGTAATCATTTCGAGCACGGCGTCGCCCGCGTCGATCGGCACGCAGCCTAGGCCCAACAACTGTCCCAGCAGCCGGTCCATTTGCTCGCGAGAGGGTGTCTCAACCCGCATTCGCAACTGGGACGCCTCGCTGTTGGTGCGGCCGATGTGGAACTTTTCGACCTCGAAACGGCCCTGGTTCTCGACAACCGTATCGAAGATTCGCTCCATGATGTGCGAATCGATCAGGTGTCCCTCGGCTTCAATGATCTCGGTAAGGGCCATGTCTTTAGAATAGCGGGGGAGATAGAATCGGGGGAGCTTGATGAAGTTTTTACTAGTGTTCGCCCCGCTTCTCGCCGCGGCGGCTGATCTTTCCTTCAATCGCGACATCCGACCGATTCTGGCGGACCAGTGCTTCCAATGCCACGGGCCCGATCCAAACAATCGCAAAGCGGGCCTGCGACTGGACATCGAGAAAGATGCCAAGTTCGCCCTGCGGAACGGCCATCTCGGCTTGGTCCCTGGCGACCCCGCAGGGAGTGGCGTTTTTCAGCGCGTCACCCATGCCTCCAAGGGTCTGCGCATGCCGCCCGCCTACGCCGGACGCGAAGCCTTGCCCGTGAAGGACATCGCCAAGCTCAAGCTCTGGATCGAGCAGGGCGCAAAGTATGAGCCGCATTGGGCCTTCATTCCGCCTGTTGCCAAGCCCGGTGGGTCGATCGACGGTTTTGTCCGCGCCAAGCTGGAGCAAGAAGGCCTCGAGCCAGCCGCAGCAGCCTCCAAGAATGAATTGCTGCGCCGCGTAAGTTTCGATCTCACCGGGCTGCCTCCTTCCGTCGCCGAATTGGAAGCATTCCTCAAAGACAATTCGCCCGCCGCATACTCCAAGCAAGTGGATCGCCTCCTCGCCTCCCCCCGCTACGCCGAGCGCATGGCCTGGCGCTGGCTTGAGGCGGCCCGCTTTGCCGACACCAACGGCTATCAAAGCGACGGGGTTCGCGACATGTATCGCTGGCGCGATTGGGTCATCGACGCCTTTGCCTCCAACAAGCCCTTCGACAAGTTCACTGTCGAGCAACTGGCCGGCGACCTGCTACCCAACGCGACGCTCGAACAAAAAATGGCCACCGCGTTTCACCGCAACCACCGCACCAACGCCGAGGGCGGCATCGTGGCCGAGGAGTTCCGCACAGAATATGTTGCCGACCGCGCCGAAACCACGGCCACCGTCTTCCTGGGCCTCACCATGGGCTGCGCACGGTGCCACGATCATAAGTACGACCCGATCACGCAGCGCGATTTCTACAGTATGTTCGCCTACTTCAACAACCTTCCCGAGAAGGGCTTGGTTTACAACTGGGGCAACGACGAACCGTTGATGAAAGCCCCGACACCCGCACAGGCCAAGCAGCTTGCCGCGTTGGACGCCAAGCTGGCGTTGGCGCAAAAGGCCATCGATCTGGCTCAACCGCGCTGGGCTCGCGAACAAGCACAATGGAAACCCGCCGGAGATTGGATGCCTACCGAGGGACTGGCGTACTCCAACAAGCTGGCCGACTCCACCTTCGATGGCAATCGCGTCGTTCAGGAGAAAGGCGGCACGGTTGTCTATGACTACCTTTCGCCGTTCACTTTTTCGGCCTGGGTGAAGCCGGCCGAGAAGACCGGCGCGATTCTTTCCATCGCCGAAGACTACTCCGAAGGCAATGGCCACGGGCTTTATCTGGTGGATGGCAAGGTGCGGCTCTACGTCGTGTTTCGCTGGACGGACATCGGCATGCGCGTTGAGACCGAGGAGCCTTTCAAGCTCGGCGAATGGCAGCACATCGTCGCCACCTATGACGGTAGCCGATACGCCAAAGGCGTCCGCATCTACGTCGACGGTCGGGAGCAGCGCCTCAAGGTGCTCTTTGACGAGTTGAACTGGCCAATGAATTTCAAGCATCCACTGAAGATTGGTGCGGGCCATGGCATGAACTTTCGCGGCGGCATCGAAGATGTGCGTGTCTATACCAAGGCGCTGAGCCTGGAGGAAGTGATTGCGCTCAACGATCGCTCGACGCTGTCAATTAGCTCCCGCCCTGAAAAGCTCCGCCTCGCTTTTCTCGATTCACTCAAGCCCGCTGAACTTGCCGCCGAGGTTGCCGCCCGCAAAGAGCGCGACGACTATCTGGCAACTCTGCCGACCTTGATGGTGATGCGCGAGGGGCCCAAGCACCAAGCCTACGTCCTCAAGCGCGGCGCATACGACGCGCCCGGCGACCCTGTCGATCCAGCCACGCCGTCCGCGCTTGCGCCACCTCCGCCCGGCACTCCGGCCAACCGTCTGGGGCTGGCCCAGTGGCTCGTCTCCAAGCAGAACCCGCTGCTCGCGCGCGTCACCGTGAATCGCTTCTGGCAAATGATCTTCGGCATCGGCCTAGTCAAGACGGTAGACGACTTTGGCTCCCAAGGCGAAGCCCCAATCCAACAGGAATTGCTCGATTGGCTTGCCGTCGATTTCGTCGATCACGGCTGGGACGTCAAGCGCTTGATCAAACAAATCGTGATGAGCGACACCTATCGCCAAAGCTCGAGGTTGACGCCAGCCCTGCTTGCCCGCGATCCCGACAACCGCTTGCTGGCCCGCGCGCCGCGCTATCGACTGGCGCCCGAGATGATTCGGGACAACGCGCTCGCCGTCTCTGGCCTGTTGGTTGAAAAGACCGGTGGCCCCAGCGTCAAGCCCTATCAACCAGCCGGCCTCTGGCAGGAACTCGCCGGCGGCGGTGGATACCCGCAGGATCATGGCGATGCCCTCTACCGCCGCTCGCTTTATACCTTCTGGAAACGCACGATCGCTCCGCCATCGATGGTCAATTTCGATTCCCCAAGTCGCGAATCCTGCACGGTCCGCGAATCCCGCACCAACACGCCCCTGCAGGCCTTGAACCTGATGAACGACGTCACCTTCCTGGAGGCTGCCCGCAAGCTGGCCGAGCGGATGATCCGTGAAGGTGGCTCAACGGTCGACGCACGTCTCGGCTTCGCCTTCCGCTTGGTGTTAAGCCGGAATCCCTCGCCTAAAGAACTCACGCTGCTCCGCGCGGCTTACGCCCGCGACGCCGAGCGCTATCGGTCAGCACCGGCCGATGCGGACAAACTCCTCGAACAAGGCGAAGCGCCGATGCCACGTAAGTTCCCCCGTCCCGAACTTGCCGCGTGGACTGAAGTCGCCAGCATCCTCCTGAATCTCGATGAGACAATCACCAGGCAATAAGCGATGCACTCTCCCTTCCAACACCCCACCCGCCGCCACTTCTTCGGCAAGAGCGCTCTTGGCCTCGGCACCGTCGCGCTATCGAATTTGATGGCCCGCGATCGCATCGGCGGCCTCCCCGGCGTGCCCCACTTCGCCCCCAAGGCCAAGCGCGTAATCTACCTTTTCCAAAGCGGCGGCCCGTCGCAGATGGAGCTATTCGACTACAAGCCGGGGCTGGTCAAGTACGCCAATCAAGACCTCCCCGAAAGTGTCCGCAATGGCCAGCGCCTCACCGGCATGTCGGCGTCCCAAGCGAATTTTCCCATCGTCGCCTCTCGCTTCGGCTTTCAGCAGCACGGCCAAAGCGGTGCTTGGATCGGCGATCTTCTCCCGCATACGGCCAAGATCGCCGATGACATCGCAATCGTCCGCAGCGTCCACACCGAAGCGATCAACCACGACCCCGCCGTCACCTTTCTGCTTACCGGCGCACAGATCGCGGGGCGGCCGTCGCTTGGCTCCTGGCTCTCCTACGGCCTTGGCGCCGAGACCGAGGAGTTGCCCGCCTTCGTCGTCATGATCTCGCCGGGTGGCGGCGTCGGGGGTCAGCCCCTCTACGATCGCCTCTGGGGCTCTGGCTTTCTGCCGTCCAAGTTCCAAGGCGTTAAATTCCGAAGCGTCGGCGACCCGGTCCTCTACCTCAGCGACCCCAACGGCATGACGCGCGCCAGCCGTCGCGGCTATCTCGACACCCTCAATCAGTTGAACGAAGAGCACCTCAAAGACTTCGGCGACCCGGAGATCGCCACCCGCATCGCCCAATACGAAATGGCCTTCCGCATGCAGGCCAGCGTGCCGGAGCTTACGGATTTATCGAAGGAACCCGACGCCACTTTCAAGCTCTACGGCGAAGACGCGCGCAAGCCGGGCTCCTTTGCCGCCAACGCCCTGCTCGCCCGCCGCCTTGTCGAGCGCGGCGTGCGCTCCATCCAACTTTTCCATCGCGATTGGGATCATCATGGCGGACTGCAAAAGGGTCTGCCCAAGCGTTGCCTGGAAGTGGATCAGGCCTCCGCCGCTCTCGTCACCGATCTCAAACAACGCGGTCTGCTCGATGAGACGCTCGTCGTCTGGGGTGGCGAATTCGGCCGCACTGTCTATTGCCAAGGCCGACTCACCGCCGATGATTACGGTCGCGACCACCACCCACGCTGCTTCTCAATCTGGATGGCCGGCGGGGGCATCAAGGGCGGCACGGTCTGGGGCGAGACCGATGACTATGGCTACAACATCGTCAAGGATCCGGTCCACATCCACGATCTCCAAGCCACTATTCTGCATTCGCTCGGCATCGATCACACGCGCCTCACCTACAAATCGCAAGGCCGCAATTTCCGCCTCACCGACGTGCATGGCAGCGTTGTTAAAGGCTTGTTCGCGTAGGCTCGACATACTGTTTCCGGGCGATCACGTCCTTCGGCAGGTCCGACGAATAGCTCTCGCGCCAAAGCCCAGCGGGCAACAGCACCAGGCTACGCAGACTCTCGGGCCCATCGCCATTGTGATCAAGATGCCCGCGAATTGCCCGAATCCAGAACTCGGTTAGCGTCTCATGAAATCCGCTTGTCGCCGTGTTCTCTCCACCCAGGCACTCGTTTAGGTGACGGATGCCAGCGCGGATGCGCGCCCCCGCCTCTTCCTGCGGAAAGCGGGAAACAAACCAGGCTCCGACGCAAAGATGCGCCGCGTGAGTCCACTCTTCTTTCGTCAATGTGCCCGCCTCAAAGCGGTGCGTGAAATTTTCCCAGTCGGTCTCGTTCTTGAACGGCGGCATACTCATTCCCGTATTCTGGCAAACCGATGTTCAATGAGTTACGATTCGAAAGATGGAACCTCTTTCTGCTTTGGATTCGAAACTCCTGCGCGCCTTGGTAAAAAATGCACGGGCCACCTGGGCTGAACTGGGGCTCCTCATCGGCTACTCCCCGCCCGCCGCCGCCGAGCGTGTTCGTCGCCTTGAGGAACGCGGCGTCATCCTGGGCTTCACCGCCTGGCTCAACCCGGAACTAGCCGGGTATCCGCTCACCGCGTATGTCGCAGTCATCCTCGATAAGCCAGCCCAGCGCCACGCCTTCCTGAAGAAGATCATGCGCATGGAACGCGTCCTGGAGGTGCACCACACCGCCGGATCGGAAGACTATCTAGTGAAGGTGGTCTCCGCCTCGGTGCGGGATTTGGACAGCTTCCTGGGCGATGCACTCAAGACAATCCCCGGCGTCGCGCGGACGCGCACCACGATCGTCCTGGCCACCGCCAAGAACCGCCCCTTGCTGCCGCCTCAGAAGGAGTCTTTGGATTCCAGGTGAGCTTCGACGTCCTTTCGCAGCCGCCAGGCGGTGCGCAATGCCTTCCGGCTCAACAGCGGCAATTGGTCGACATCGTGCTTTGTACCTGGCTGCGATGAGTTGCCGTAGCTGACAAGTACTTGGGCATGAGGCCCGGACTTCAGCCACTCTACTGCGGCGACAAAGGTATCGCCATGCACGGGAGACCGTTGCTTGTCCGCGTCCGGCGCGCCATAGCGAATCACCCGAAACGCACCCAACGCGCCATCCGCCCCGTTGCCGGGTAAATTGGCCCCACGAAACTTGAAGCGATTGACGTCCCCATAGGCAACATCCAGCTTCCCGTAATTCTTCTCCACCTCCGCCGCCGCCTTGGCCAGGGCCTCAATCGCGGCGTCCGTGTTCTTCAGCCCGCGCGGAGCGTTCAGCGGATCGGCCGCGTTGACCGGCACCTTGTACACCGGCCGGAAACCTCGCGCCCAAGCCTCAAACAAAACAGCGCCGGGGCTCGCATTGTCAGCGTTCCGGTCCCATGCCTTCAACACCCGCGTCGCCGCCGTCTCGGGAGCCGCGGCCAGAAGATCGTCAAGAATCCGGTCCGCCAACTCGAGGTGCGTCGAGTGCTTGTATTCGACCAACTTCTCGAAACTCAGCTTCTCGTCCTTGCTTAACATTCGCAGGGAACTCAGGGTCCGCATCGTCAACTCACGCGCCGAAACATAGGGCGGATACTTCGATGAATCCATCACCGGCAAGGTCGAGGTCCACGGCGGATCGTTCGTGTTCTGCACCCAGCCGGCTGGCGGGTCGATCGTCTTCGGCAACTCGTCGTAAGAGTGATATCCGGTCCAAAGCGTCTCACTGGTATCGCCCGGCACAACGCCAGCCCAGTAGGCAAGGTCGCCGGACTTGCGCTTAGGCAAAGTACCGTTGAACAGAAACATCGCGTGCCCATCGCGGTCGGCATAAGTGATGTTGAAGGTGGGCACCTCCAGGCGCCGCACCTGCGCTTCATACTCCTTGAAATTTTTCGCCAGCGCCATTTTCCAATACTGCTCCAGCAAGAAAGGCCGATCCAGCCCACCAGTCTTCATCGCCAGCACCTTGCCATCCTTGTCCCAAACCACCGGCCCATGGACGGTTTTCCTGATGAGCATCTTTTCTTCGCGCAGGCTGCCGTCGGCCTGCTTGATCTTGATCGTCGACGTCGCAGTCTCAAAGCTTTTCCTGGCACCATCAAAGCGATACCCATCGCCGTCCGGCGTGACACTGTAAAGGTCGCTGGCGTCCAGACCATTGACCGTCTGCGTGAAGCCAACGTAGTCGCTAAACGCAAAGCGCAAAACCGGAAAACCGATCTGGCTGGCACCGTACAAATTCATCCCCGGCGCGGTCAGTTGGATCTCGTAGTACGTGTACCAGTCCTGCCACGGCAGATGCGGATTCATCAGCATCATTGGCGTCGAATTGGCGCTCTTCTTGGGCATAATCGCCCAGGCGTTGGAGGCTTGCGCCGCCAGGTTCAGTGGCCGCCCGGTCGCAGCGGACGTGACGCGCGCCGCGCTCGAGACATAACTGAAGTGGACAATGCGATGCACGTGCGTCAAGCTGTCGACGGGCCGAATCGGCAGCACCTGTTTATATTCGGCGCCGATCGCCTCTGGATGCCGCCTCGCGTATTCATTCATCCCGTCGGCAAACGCGGTGAGGTACTTCTGGAATTCCGGCGTCTGCATCGCAAACCACTTCTCGGCACGTTGCGGCACCTCGTTGACGTGCACCCAACGATCGAGCTCCAACCCCTTGGGCCCCCAATATTCCGCCCCGCGCCCGCGCGACTCGCCATAAAGTTTCAGCACAAGATTGGCGTGGCTTTGCATCTGCGCATAGCCGTATCCAAAGAACAATCCGTCGGCGTTTTTGGCGTAGACATGCGCGACCCCAAAGCTGTCCCAGAGGATCTCAACATTGCGAGCGGGCGGCGTTGCCGCCGACGCCGCAATCGAAGTAAGCAACACTAGCAACGAAAACTTCATTCGATTAGCATACTGCGATTGATATCCTGATCCTTCATGCACCGTGAATATCATCGTTGGTGGAGCCCCCACCTGCACAAGGACATGCAGCTACTGCAGTTCGGTCACGCCGGCCACCCCGTGCTCGTCTTCCCTTCTTCGATGGGCAGCTTCCACGAGTACGAAGACCAAGGTATGGTCGGAACCCTTGCCGATCGCCTGGAGCAAGGCCAGCTTATGCTTTTCTGTGTCGACAGCGTCGACGCCGAGAGCTGGTACAACAAGCGCATCCACCCCGCAGACCGCGTCCGCCGCCACGATCAATACGAGCAATATTGCCTGCACGAAGTCCTCCCGCTCATCCGCCACCGGTCTGGCCGCGTCGACCTCACCGTGCACGGCTGCTCCTTCGGCGGCTACCACGCCACCAACTTCGCCCTTCGCCATCCAGACGCCGTCACCAAATGCGTCTCCCTCAGCGGTGCCTTCGACAATCGCGGCTTTCTAAAGGGCTATTTCGATTCGCTCGCTTACTTCCACAATCCAACCGACTACGTACCCGGCAACGACGATGCCTGGTATCACGGGCACTATCATGGCGATTGGTTTCTGATCCTCGCCGCCTCGAATCATGATATTTGCCTGGGCGACAATTACCGGATGGCGGAAATCCTGGGCCGCAAGCACATCCCCCATCGCCTCGACGTCTGGGACAACAACATGCCGCACGACTGGCCGCTCTGGCGGCTGATGGCGCGGACTTATTTCGCTTGATCGGAGAATCTATTTATGCGCAAAATCGCCATCGTCTACGGCATGGAGAGCAGCTTCCCTCCAGCCGTTGTTGACTACATCAACGGCATGAAGGTCCCCGGAGTATCCGCGGAGCACCTCAAGATTGGCGGCGTCAAGATGGCCGAGCCAACCGGCTACAAGGTCATCGTAGATCGGATCAGCCATGACATTCCGTTCTACCGCGCGTACCTCAAGAACGCTGTTCTCGGGGGCACTTATGTCATCAACAATCCTTTCTGGTGGAGCGCCGATGACAAGTTCTTCAACTACGCCCTCGCCTCTAAGATGGGCGTCGCCATCCCAAACACCGTTATTCTTCCCCATCACTCGCACCCGAAAGGCACCACCGCGCAGTCGATGCGCAACTTGATGTTTCCGCTCAATTGGGAAGAGATCTTCGCCTACGTCGGCTTCCCCGCCTTCCTCAAGCCTTTCGACGGCGGTGGCTGGCGCGACGTCTACAAGGTGGATTCTCCCGAGGAACTCTTCGCCGCCTACAACGAAACGAACGATCTCTGCATGACGCTCCAGGCCGCCGTCAATTTCACCGAATATTACCGTTGCTATGTTGTTGGACAAGAAAAGGTTCACATCATGCAATACGACCCCAGGGCCCCGCACGCGGATCGCTACGTCAAAGATCCCGCCCCGCTTGATCCCGAAATGAAATCGCGGCTCACTCGCGATTGCCTCACCATTTGCAAGGCCCTCGGTTATGACCTGAACACCGTCGAATTCGCCGTCGAGAACGGCGTGCCGTACGCGATCGACTTCATGAACCCCGCCCCCGACGCTGGCATCGAATCCGTCGGCCAGGCCAACTTTGACTGGATCGTCCAACACGTCGCCGAACTCGCGGTTAGCAAGGCCCTCACCGACGACGCTCCGCAATCGGAATACCGATGGAGCCGCTTCTTAAACGGCGAATAAGAAAAGATCCCCCCATGAAAAAAATCTACCTCCTGATCTGTATCGTCGCCGGTGCCACACTCTTCGTCGGCTTCCAGCAAGCATCCAAGCCTTCGGCGGACGCGCTCATCGCCGGCCTTTCAAAATCCACCGTCGCCTCCGTTGCCGATGCCGTCGACCAAGTGGTCGGTAAGCGCGGCTATATGAATCACGATATGCGGCCGATGGTCGGCATGAAGTTTGTTGGCCGCGCACTTACCGCGCTGGTCAAGCCCGCCACGCCCGAGATGTCCACGCCAGCACTCTCCACCAAACACAGTGTCGAAATGATTGACAACTCCAAGCCTGGAGAAGTCGGCGTCATTGTCATGGATGGCCCCACCGACGTCGCCGCCATCGGCGGGCTGATGTCCACAGCCGCCAAAGCCCGCGGCATGGCCGGCATGGTGCTTGACGGCGGGGTGCGCGATCTCGCCGAGATCCGCGGCCTCGGCCTCACCGTCTTCGCTCGCTACGTCAGCCCCGGCACCGCCGTCAGCCGTTACGCCAGCGTCGCCAACAACATCGAAGTCACCTGCGCCGGTATCCGCGTCCGCCCGGGCGACATCATTGTGGCCGGCGAGGACGGCGTCGTCGTTGTCCCCAAGGAGTTCGAGCAGGCCGTGCTCAAGCGCGCGCAGGAGATTGACGATCGGGAAACCAGGATGGTCCCCTTTATCAAGCAATTCAAGAGTCTTGGCCAGACCATCGTCAAGTTCAATCGCATTTGAGACGCTCCCGGCAAAACCAGTAGATAATCTGTATCTATGAGCAAGCCGTCGCTTACGATTGGGATCGAAGAGGAATACCAGACCATCGATCCGGAGACCCGTGATCTCCGTTCTCACATCAGCGCTGAAATCATCGGCAAGGGCCAAACCCTCCTCGCCGAGCGGGTCAAACCCGAGATGCACCAAAGCGTCGTCGAGGTCGGCACCGGCATCTGCAACAACATTCAGGAAGCCCACGCCGATCTGCGTGAGCTTCGCATCGGCCTCATCAACCTCGCCAAACAGAACGGCCTCCGCATCGCCGCATCCTCCACACACCCCTTTGCCGACTGGCGCAAACAAGAGATCTACCCCGACGAGCGCTACGCCACAATCGTCGAGGATATGCAGTCCGTGGCCCGTAGCAATCTGATCTTCGGCCTCCACGTCCACATCGGCGTCGAGGACCGCGAAGCCGCCATTCAGATCATGAACGCCGCGCGCTACTTCGTGCCGCACATCCTCGGTCTCACCGGCAACTCACCCTTTTGGTTGGGTCTGGAGACGGGCCTCAAAAGTTACCGCTGTAAAGTCTTCGACAAGTTCCCGCGCACCAACATCCCCGACTACTTCCCCAGTTGGGGCGAGTACACCAATTTTGTCAATCTGCTGATCAAAACCAACTGCATCGACAGCGCCAAGAAAATCTGGTGGGACATCCGCCCGCATCCCCACTTCCCCACACTCGAGTTCCGCATTATGGATCTCCCGATGCGCCTTGAAGAGACCATCGCCGTCGCCGCCCTCATCCAAGCCACGGTGGCCAAGCTCTACAAGCTCCATAGCAACAACCAGGGCTTCCGCCTCTACCGCCGCGCGCTTATCATGGAGAATAAGTGGCGGGCCGCGCGCTACGGCCTCGACGGCAAGCTCGTTGACTTCGGCAAGCAAATCGAAGTTCCGCTCAAGGACCTGCTTTTTGAATATCTCGCCTTCATCGACGACGTCGTCGATGAGTTGGGCAGCCGCGAACAAATCTCGTACATTTACAAGATGCTCCGTAACGGTACCGGCGCTGATCGGCAACTGCGGGTATGGCGCGAGACCAACGATCTCAAAGCGGTCGTTGACTACATCATTTCTGAAACGGAGGCTGGCCTTTAGTTGCTGCCCGATACATTCGACCCCGAACTCACTCCCGGTGCCTACAACGCCGTCTATACCTGTCTGCGCATCCAACCGGATGAGAAAGTCACCGTCATCACCGATACGGTGAGCCAGGAGATCGCCGCTTCCATTGCGGCGCAGCTCACCGCTCTGGGCTGCCGCTGGACAGCTTTCACGCTCGAAGACCTGGCGCCCCGCCCGCTCGATGGCATGCCTCAGCCGGTGCTCGACGACATGGAAACAAGCCATGTTTCCATCTTCTGCGTAGTCGCGCAACAGCACGAACTCAAGAGCCGCATGGAGATGACGGACGTCGTCAACCGCCGCAAGATGCGCCACGCCCACATGGTCAATATCGAGAAGCGCATCATGCTCGAAGGCATGCGAGCGGACTTCCTGGCGGTCGACGCCCTCAGCGTTGAGGTGCGCGCCATCGCCGCCGCCGCCACCAAGATCCGCGCCACTACCGCCGCCGGCACCGACATCGTCGCCGACATGAACCCCAACTACAACTGGCTCAAAACCAGCGGCATCATTAGCCCCAACAAATGGGGCAACCTTCCCGGCGGCGAGTGCTTCACCACGCCCGGTGAGGTGAATGGCACCTTTGTCATCGACGGCGTCGTGGGCGACTACCTCTGCGCCAAATACGGCGACCTCCGCGCCACTCCCCTCACAATCAAGATCGTAGGCAACCGCCTGGTCGCCGCGGAATCCTCCAACCAGGAACTCCGCGACGAGTTCTGGGCCTACTGCCACACCGACGAGAATTCAGACCGCGTCGGCGAGTTCGCCATCGGCACCAACCTCGCCCTTAAGGACGTCATCGGCAACATTCTGCAGGACGAAAAAATCCCCGGTATCCACATCGCCTTCGGCAATCCTTACGGCGCGCACACCGGTGCCGATTGGTACTCCGCCACCCATATCGATGTCGTGGGCCGTAACTTCAACATCTGGGCCGACGACCGCCAGATCATGCGCGATGGCAAATTCCTGATCACGGTATAACGATGGTCCCCGCCCTTCGAGAAGAGTTCAACCGTCGCTGGACCCCAGCCAAGTATGCGGCCTTCTCCGCATCGCTCGACGCCGCCATTGGCCAGGACGTCGCTTTCCGCCACAGCGAGACCCCCTGCTTCTTCCCGCGCGATCTCCTGCAACAAATGTCGCGCGCGGGGCGGGAACTAGTCGGTCAACTCCTGGGCAACAAGCTCTATCTTGAGGCCTCCTCACGCGAGATCCCCGACATCTATCGCGTCCCCAACGAGGCCGCCAAGCCCCTCTTCATCCAGGCCGATTTCGGCATTGTGCGCGAAAACGGAGCCTATGCGCCCAAGCTGGTCGAGATTCAGGGCTTCCCCTCGCTCTACTGCTACCAGACCGAGATGGCCCGCCAATACATGCGCGCCTACAATCTCGACCCCAGCCTTCGCCACCTTCTCAGCGACCTCGACGTCGCCAGCTATCACAAGCTCCTCGGCGAGGCGATCCTGGGCTCGCACAGCCCCGAGAATGTGGTCCTGCTTGAAATCGAGCCCGAGCAACAAAAGACGGTTTGCGACTTCATCTGCACCGAGCGCATCTACGGCGTCCGCGCCGTTTGCATCACCAAACTCAAAAAGCAGGGCCGCAAACTGCTCTACGATCGCGACGGAGTCTGGACACCCATCCACC
>JANXUM010000311.1 GCA_025356215.1 Bryobacter sp.
CAACACCCTCACCGGTGCCATCGGCATCCGCGCCGCCCGCGGCCGCGTCTATACCGGCGCATCCTCACTCACTTTTCAGCTCACGCCCAAGTGGTTGATCGGGGCCGAGGTGGCGGGCGCAGCCACGCAACAAAGCAGTCTTGGAAAGGCGCAGCTACAGTCGCAGCTCGGCGCAAAGTACATGATCAACAAAGTTATCGGTCTCGATTTCGCCCTCACCGGCGGCAAGTTTGAAGGCAGCCCCCGGGTGGGCGCGGCCTTCGGCGTCTCTTTCGATTTCTAGCGCGCGCTCCCGTATGATCAACTCATGCGCTTTTTGCTGCCGCTGTTCTTGCTCGCCGCCACTCTCTTCGCTCAAAAGAAAACCGTCTTCCTCATCACCGACGCCGAAGGCGTTGGCGGCGTCTGCCGACAAGATCAAACCGACCCCAAGGACAACGAACTCCGCCAACTCCTCACTGGCGAGATCAACGCGGCGGTCGACGGCTTCCTTGCCGGCGGTGCCGACGAAGTTGTCGTCTGGGATGGCCATGACGGTAGCCAAACGCTCTCCACGCTGACGATCCACCCCAAGGCCAAACTCGTGATGGGTGGGCTCGGCGCTTCGATGCTGATGGAGCGCAAGTGGTCGGCGGTCGCCTACCTCGGCCAGCACGCCAAAGCCAACGCCAAAGGCGGCATCATGGCGCACTCTTACTCTTCACTCGGCATTCAGGTCATGAAACTGAACGGTAAACCGGTCGGCGAGATTGACGTGATCGCGGCCATGGCCGGCCACTTCGGCATCCCGACTATCTTCCTCAGCGGAGACAAAGCGGCCGCCGATGAACTTCACGAGATCGTTCCCGATGCCGAACTCGCCGTCGTCAAAGAAGGCCTCGCCCGCTACGTCTGCATCAGTCTCTCCGCACCCGCCGCGCGAGACCTGATTCGCGACGGCGCGCGCCGATCCATGGCCCTCATCGGCAAGGTCAAGCCTCATCGCGTCCAGAGTCCCACTACTCTTGAAATCGAGTTCACCACCCGCAACACACTTGGTCTGGACGCGGAATCCCGACCCAGTGCCGAAATCGTCGATTCGCAAACCATCCGCTTTAAGGGCAAAGACATTCTCGAAGTCTGGCAGCGTTATCGTGCCCGCTAGTCTTTCTTGATATCCTAAGCCCCGCATGCCTGAATTCCGCCCAGTCCCGATCGAAACCTTTGTCTTTGGCTGCCACCGCTTCGGCTTTGGCCCTCCCCCCGGCGGCGGCCCCGTCGACGTCGCCAAGCATGTCGTTCCCTTGGTCCAGACCGCGCTCGATCTCGGCATTCGTAGTTTCGACTCCGCTGTCCTTTACCGCGCCACGCTCCAGCTTGGCCAAGCCCTGGAGGCGCTGAACGTCGATCCCAACACAATCCAGTTCCAAACTAAGTGTCTGCGCTATCTCGGCCTCCAAGTGGACGGTGCCGTCGAGCACCAGCCGGAAGCCAATCTTCGCGGCATCCCGGCCCGTTATCAGGGCCTCACCGACAAGTGGGACTGCACGCCCGCGGGCATCGAGCAACAGCTCTGCCGCGAACGCATTGAATACGGCGGCAAATCCTTGAGCGGCGTAGCCCTGCACGATCCCCCCGACAAAGAGAAGCAGGTTGGCCTCGACTGGGCCACCGACATCACTCCCGCCGTCGCATTCCTCAAGACCGCGCGCAACGCGGGCGCAGTCGACCGCATCGGGCTGGGCATCAAAGAGCCTGCCTTCGTGCATCGCTTCATCGCGCAAGAACCTGGCGTGCTCGATTACGCCGGCGTCACCTTTTGCCCGTCCATCCTCGGACCGTTGATGGGTATCCTCGACGCCGCAGGTAAGCATAAGTTTCAGGTCACGCTCATGGGCATCAACTATGGCCAAGCCTTCACGCTCACCCAAGACCCCGCCACCGCCCCTGACTTCCTCTACAACTACGAGGTCGCCAACGCCGAAGAACGCGCCCTGATGTCCCGCTTCTTTTACATCTGCGGCTCAACGCCGCTGCTGCATCTGGCCGCCGCCGTCGCCGGCCTGCTGGCCGTCAACTTCCCCGGTCTCATGACTCAGATCGTGACTTCCACGATGACCCCCAGCCGACTGGTGGAAACCGTCAAGCTGGTTCGCGAAGCCCAGGTCCCCGCGCCCGTCTGGGCTGAACTCAAAGCGGCGGAGCTGATCCCCAAAGACTTTCCCACCACCTAACCCGTTAACAACTGCGACTCGGAACTGAAGCGGCGAAAATCGCTGAAGGCCAACTCCGACCGCATGCGTTTCGCCATCGATAGATAGGCCTGAGGAATCCACAACCCGTCCGCCATCAAGCCCACGCCAAAGCGTAGGATTGAGCCTTTGAGGAACTCGCCCCGATTGATCAAGCCCGGCGAGTAGGGCAGGGACATGCGCCCCAGTAATAACTGGAACATCGCAAACTTTGTGTCTCGCTCAAACTCCAGCTCCGCGTCCAGCCACTGTCCTGTCTCCAGATCCAAAACCAATCGGCACCGCGCATGCGTGAAGTATCCCGCCTCGACCGCGCCCTTGCGCGGCCGGGACTCGATCACATGAGCCCTCCGCAGCGCATGGTTCACCTCTCCCCGATGCTTGAAGGTGTGCGTCTCCAGCCACGCCCGCAAGATCTTGCGCTCCGTCCGCCAGCTCTCCGCCAAGCTAGCCTCAATGCCTTTCGACAGATGCAGTTGCAGGCGCCTGCGCTCCACCTCCGCCAAGGCGTCCGACAGCGGTTCACCGTTCTGCGTCAGCTTCCGCCAGTACATACCGCCGCCGATCAGGTTCACCTCAAAGCTCTGCGAATTCATCCGCCGCCCGCCGATGCTCAGTTCATCGGAAAGGTGAAACATATAGTGCCGCATCCGCTCGAAATTCGCGTCGTCGTGCGAGATTGCCCGCTCCAGCAGCAAGCTCATCGGGTCGGTCGCAGCCGACAGCGCGGAGATTGCAAGGAGGCCGCGTCGCGTCATAATCGTATAAGCATTGTATGCTCATCGAACGAAAGCTCAAAGACCTACATGGCATCGGCAAAATGGCGGCCCTCGACTTTGAACTGCTTGGCGTAAAGTCCGTGGCGGACTTAGCCAAGCGCGACGGCTACGCCCTCTATCGAGCACTTGAGAAAAAGACCGGCCAACGCCAGGACCCCTGCGTGCTCGATGTATTCCGTTGCGCCGTGGCCCAAGCCCAAAACCCCCAACTGCCCCGCGAGCAATGCAACTGGTGGTGGTGGAGCCGTCAGCGCTTGGCGGCTGCCGAACCTTTGGCCCGCAACACCAAAGTCCCAAAGTTATTGAGCTGAGTCCGCGTTTTGGCCCCCCCGGCCAGCCAATCCTCGTGATGGAATCCGTATACGTTTTCTCTGCCGTCCTCCGGCTTATCCAAGTCCCCCAGCGCGATGTTGACGCCCACCTTGCGATCCCCCATCGCCGGTGACCAAAACTTGCCCGGTTCCACTTCCACGCAAGGGTCCATCGCGATCGACCACTCGATCACATACCCGTGTCCGCCTGGCTTAACCAGCGCCGCCGCCTTCATCGCACCCGTATCGATCCACCCCGAGTAAGTCGCAAACGCTCTCGCGTCACTCCGCGGCTCACCCTCCAGCAACCCACCCTTGCCCACGCCGCCCAATCGGCTCTTCGTCAAATTGACAACCATCTGCCAGGACCGCCCATTACCCGCCACGGACTCATCGGCCGTCCAACGGTTCGAAGGGTTCAGCAAAATCTCCATCTCGTCGCCAAACCAGGGGAACGCCGCCCGCGAAGGCTTGCCGTCCACATACTCGTGGACTTTGGGGAATTTCTCCGGGACCCACCGCGGAGTATCGATGCCATAGAGGACATCGTCGTCTACGTCAAAAGCAAAGTACAGTCGCTTGCCGTCATGCTTCACCCAGCCGTTCAGGTTCAGATCCTTGCGATCGGTCGTTGGGTAAAAGGTATGAGTCCAATCCAGCACGCCGTGGATCGGCGTCGCGTCCGCCCACTCGCCCTTGCTCAATACTCCGTCAATCTTCGGCGTCTTCCCAGGGAACGCGTCCAGCACCGGACCGTCCGCGCCAAACACAGCGCAGGCAAGCAGTGCGATCGCGATCAGCCGGCTCAGCGTTTTCTCCGCACCGGGGCCGCCGGCGGCACATAGGTCATGCCCAGCGCCTTCAATTCCTGCTTGGCCAGCGCCGCCTGCGGGCTGTCCGCCTTTTTGTTGATCAAGTTGCGAAATTCGGCCGCCGCCGCCGTCCGCATCCCGGCCTTGGCCAGTGCCTTGCCCTTCATCAGTTGCGCGTCGGGAGCCTTGGGAAAATCCGGATACTTCTCCAAAATCGCGTCAAAGGCCTTCACGGCGTCGTCAAACTTGCCCTGCCCCACCAACACCTCGCCCATGTTCAGATAGGCGTTCGGAGCATAATTGCCTTCGGGGAAAAACTTCAGATAGTCCTGAAACTGAGCCAGTGCGAAATCAAGCTGTCCCCCGCCTTTGGCCACCATCGCGGCGGTGAAAAGGCTCTCGCTGGTCACGCCCGCGGGCGGGCCGCTCGGCGTTACGGCAGGTGCCGGCGCGGGCGGCGGCGTGTTGATTGTACGCACGGCCGTGTTGATGTCCGTCAACTGCCCCTGCAGTTTCTTGATCAGCTCCGATAGCTCGCCCACCGATTCTTTCATCAGCGCAAACTCTGTCGTCATCTGATCCACTTTGGTGTTCACGCCAGCCACCGGCGCGTTCAGCACGCTCTGCTGCTCGCGCAGCCGGTCACCTAGCGTCTTATCCATCAACGCCAGTGACGTGGTCGATTTGTTGGCCGTGTCCAGAGACTGCTGCACCAGCACGTTCAGCGCGGCAAACTTCTCGTCCATCGAGCTCTTCATGCTCCGCACTTCGTTCTGCAATAGTGCGACGTCGCGCTGGATTTCCAGAATCTTGTCCTTCTGGGCAAAAGCGGGTGCCGTCATCACGACGGTGAGCAAAAAGAGCGCGATAGGACGCATAGGGTTACCTCGTAATCTAATTGGCGCTGAAGTGAGCGCGGCGATTCTTCTGATAGCAGCTCTCGCTGGCCTCAGTGCATCCCGGCTTCTCGTTGCCATAGCTGATGACCTTGAGCTTGTCGCCGGGTAGACCCAAATTCACCAGATATTCTTTGACGGACGTCGAGCGGCGGTCGCCCAGTCCCAGGTTGTACTCGGCGGAGCCGCGCTCGTCGCAATGGCCTTCCACTGTCACAATCCCGTTCGGGTGCGCGGTGAAGATCTGCCGCAACGCTTCGGCGTTCTTGTTCAACTGGCTGCGGCCGTCGTCGCGCATGTCGGACTTGTCGTAGTCGAAGTACACGTCGCTCATCATGGACCCCACCATCTCAGACAAGGTCGCGGTCCCGGTCACCTTCGGGGTCTCGCGCGGCGGTGGTGGAGCGGCGGAGACGCTCAACGTCACACTCTTTTCAGTGGTGCCGCCAGCCCCGGTCGCCGTCAAGCGATAGGTGGTGGTGCTATCCGGGCTAACGGCGCGCGAACCGGATGTCTGCACAGATCCAATCCCGCCGGAGATGCTCACGGAATCGGCATTGTCCACGCCCCAGCGCAGATTGGCGCTCTGGCCGGCGATGATCGAGGTCGGTTCGACGACAAAGCTCCGGATGACGGGCGCGGGCTTGGCCGCGGGCGGCGGCGGGGCGGGCGTGACAGCGTCGGGAGTCTTGGTTGCGACCGGCTTCGGCTTTTTACAGCCGCCGGCAAAAATCGATAGTGAGAGCGCCAGCAGCGCGACGCTCATTTGTTTACGCGACATGGGTTTGAGAGACCTCCAAAGTTAAACTACTAATGCGTCCAGACAGGCATTTCATTGTGGCCGGCGGTGGTGAGTTGCTTCACCTGTGTTCCATCCGCCAACATCGTCCAAATTTGCGGTGACCCATTGCGCGTTGAACAAAACGCCAAGTGCAAACCGTCGGGTCCCCAAACGGGATTCACGTTCCGGCCAGCGCCGTGCGTCAACTGCGTCAACTCGCGTTTGGCCACTTCCATCATGAAAATATTAAAATTTCCGGGCTCAAGGCCCCGGTTCCAACTCATCGCGATGATTTGGCCGCCAGGGTGCCACGACGGGTTTGCCGCTTGCCCAGAGCCATCGGTCAGGCGCTCAATACTTGCGCCGTCCATATTCATTCTATAGACTTGTCCGGGCCCGGATCTACCTGAAACGAAAACAACTTCCGAAGAATTTTTCGGATTCACTTTCGGTTCCAGCTCCACTGCCCGCGCCGTCGTGATTCGGTTCAGATTCGATCCATCGACATTGGCGCTGAATACATTTGCAAACCCGGCTCCAATTTTGGTCGACAACAGCATTAACTTCCCATCAGGTGAGAACTCCGGCGTCGTCACCACGCTCGACTCCGGATTGCTAAACGTCAATCTCCGGGATGCGTCCGCCGTCATTACCGTGATTCCTGGGCTGCCTCGCAAAAAGCTTGTGAACGCCAGCTTCGAGTTGTCTCGGCTCAAGGTCGGCGTGACGCAAATACTGTTGAAGCGCGTCAGTTGCCGCTGGTTGGACCCATCGTAATCCATCGTCCAGATCTCTTTCGACCCGCTTCGGTTGGACACAAAATAGATGCTCGATCCGATCAAGCTCTTGGCCCCAAAACGCGCCAGAATATCTGCGGCAAACTCCCGCGCCACCTTCTTCGTGCCCGCCTCATCCACGCCGCCAAAGTACAGCTTGCCAAACATCTGCGCGTTGGCCACATCCGGCTGCGTCACGTCGTAGAGCCAACCGAACAACACCAACTGCCCGTTCTGGACGGCCGTGTAGCCCATCGCCATATAGTTGGCCTTCACCGTCGCCCCAGACCAATCCGTCAGCCACGGCCCCTGGCTGCGCCCGCCGACGGGTGCTTTCCAGTCCTGCGGTTGCTGCGGCACGGCCAACGGGAAAAAGCTCTTGGGCGCCATCTTGAAAAGGCCCGCCGCCATCACGCTGTCAAACAGCGTTTGGTTGAACAAAGGCATCCACGGTTGCGCGTCGCCGGAGCCGCGAAAATCAGGGATTGCGATCGTGGCCTGCTGGCCCCCCGATAGCTTCACCATGATGTCGGGCTTCTGGCCGTATAGCGCCGGAGCAAGGCAAGTGATTAGTGCGGTACGTCTTTTCATCGTTTCAACTCAAACCAGAATTCTATGTTCGCAGTATTTCTTTCAAAGCCCGGCGGCAAAGGCGGCAAGGGGTTGGCGTCCAACACCGCGCGCTGCGCCGATTGATCCAACGCGTAGGTGCCAGAAGACTGGAGCACCTTCACGTTGCTAACGTTGCCATCCTTGGCAATCGTAAACGTCACGATGCAGGCTGGCAGCGTCCGCAGCTTGCCGTCGACGTCGTTGGTGCGCCACTTCTGCGATACCCGCTCGCGGATCAACTTCTCATACCAACCAAAGCGCGTACCAAAAGGCGAGGCCGCGCTGGTGCCCACCCCGCCAGACCCCTGCACGCCAATCATCGGCGACACCGCCGCTTGGCCCACAGTTGACGTCAACTGATTGGGCAGCACTGGATCGGGCCGGTACTTCTGATTCGACGCCACCAGCTCTTTGGGCGCCTTCTTCTTCTCGCGCTTATTCAGCGCAATCGCGTCCGGGTCCGCACGCTTCCGGGCCGTCTTGGGTTCGATTTTTTCAGGTGTCGGCACCTGCGTCTCGGTGTCGTTCGCCACCTTGTTCACGCGACCCTCGCGCCGCGGAATCGGAATCTGGCTCACCGCTGATACCCCGGCAGAAGCTCCCAGCGACGTCGGGTCTCCAAAGCGGTCGCGCGCCCGGTTGATCCACAATTCGTAACCCACCAGCGCCCCAATGACACCCAGGTGCAACAGCAGCGAGTTGCGAAATCCCGCCGGGCTGACGGTCGGGCTAGCGGCGTCGTGGGTGGCTGTCATCAGGTTCTGTCACCACTTGAATGCCGATCTTGGCCGCTGTCAGGGCCGCGATCACCTTCGCGATCGGGTCCCAGGCCGCCGCCTTGTCCGCTCGAATGTATACGACGTTCGCCTTGACCTTCTTATTTGCCCTCACCAGCGCCGCAAGCTCGTTGATATTCGCCGCCTTCTCGTTGAAGTAAAGCTCGCCCGCCTTGGTGATGCTCACGACGTTGTTGTCCTGCGCCGACGCGCGCTCCGTCGTGGTCTTGGGCACTTCAATCTCAAAGCCAAACTGCATCGCCTGCGCGGTGAGCATGAAGATGATCAATAGCACCAGCACCACGTCCACAAGCGGCACCACGTTCATCTCCGATAGAGTCGTCCCGCTGTAGCGGCGGCCCCGGCGCGACCCCGTATTGTCCATTGAAAACGCCATCGTCGATCAACCCTCGAAGGTGCGCTCCACCAGGTTCATAAATTCAAGCGAGAAGTCTTCCATCCGCGCCGCCATCTCTTTGATCTGACCGCCCAGGTAGTTGTAAGCCACCGCCGCCGGGATCGCCGCCGCCAGCCCCGCGCCCGTCGCCACAAGCGCGTCCGCGATGCCAGGGCCTACCGTCCGCAAGCTTACCGAGGCTGAAGCCGATAGCGCCTCAAACGCGCCAATAATGCCCCAAACCGTGCCAAACAGCCCAATAAACGGCGCCACTGAGGCGATCGTTGCCAGCCAGTTCATGCTTCGCTCCAGCTTCTGAATCTCTTCGCTGATGCCCAACTGCAGGTTTCTCTCGATCATCAGCTTGTTCCTGATTTGACCCCGCCCGCGCGCCTGGCGTTCCACCTCCGCGTAGCCAAAATCAAAAACGACCACCAACGGCGCCTGCGCGTTTTCTTCGGCGATCAACACGATCGCCTCCAGGCCCGCCGCCTTGCGAAAGGCCCGCAAGAACTTTCGGTTGGCCTCGGCGGCTTTGCGCAACAAGCCCCACTTGGCAAAAATGATCGACCAACTCAGGAGAGAAGCGCCGATCAGCAACAGCAAAACGGCAAAGGGAATGGGCTTGGCGGGGTTGAAAAGCTCACTCAGCTGAAGCTGAAGGAGAAAAGCAATCATAATCAAACTTCATTATGACCACGCGGCGCGCCCCTCTGCCAGTAAAATCAAGCTGATGCTCGTCGAATTGCTGGTCGAGAACTTTGCTGTGGCTGATCGTGTGCGCCTGCGGCTGCATCCGGGTCTGAACGTCTTGTCCGGGGAGACGGGTAGCGGCAAAAGTTTGATCGTCGATTCGCTCGCCCTGCTCTTTGGCGGTCGCGCCAGCGCGGAACTGGTCCGCGGCGGTGCCGACCGCGCCCGGATCGCGGGCATCTTTGAGGCCCCGCGCAATCAGGTCTTTGCCGCGCTCCTCGACGCCGCCGGTCTTGAGCTGGAAGACGGCGAACTCCTCATCGAGCGCGAAATTCTCGCCAACGGCAAGAGCCGGGCTTTTGTCGGCTCCCGCCCCGTCGCCGCCGGCTTTCTCAAAGAAATCCAGCCCTTCCTCGGCGACATCCATGGCCAGCACGATCAGCAGCGCCTCTTCAACGCAAACGAGCAGCGCGCAATGGTGGACGAGTACGCGGGTAACGCGGCCATGCTTGATCGCGCCGCCACCGCCTGGACCGCCCTGCGCGCCGCTGAAACTGAACTCAAACAACTCGACGAACGCGAGCAGGAGATGCTCCGCCAGCGCGACATCTGGAGCTTTCAAAAACATGAGATCGAGGCGGTTGGGCTCAAGCCCAACGAGGACATCGAACTCGACAGCGAGCTTCGCGTGCTGGCAAACGTCGTCAAGCTCAAGGAGCAGGCCGGCTCCGCCTATGAGGCCCTGGACGACGGCCCCGAAAGCGCCAAATCGATCCTGGCCGCCGCCACCCGCCGGCTGCTCGACCTGCGCCGCTTCGACGAAAGCCTCTCCAACATTCTCGAATCGCTCAAGTCCGCCGAGGTCTCCCTCGACGAAGCCAGCCGTGAACTTAGCCGCTACATCGACCATCTTGAGGCCGACCCCAATCGCCTGGATCGCGTCGAAGCGCGCCTCGCCGAGATTGACAAACTAACTCGTAAGTACGGACAGAATGTCTCGGAGATCTTGGCTTTCCACGCCGAAGTCAACTCAAATCTAAGTTTGATTGAAGGCGCGGATGAACGCCGCGCCCTGCTCAAGAAACAAGTGAGTCAGTTACAAAACGATTACTCCGCCGCATCTGCCGACTTATCGGCCAGCCGCCGCAAAGCGGCGCTCAAGCTTCAGAAATTGGTCGAGACGGAATTGCGCGGCCTCAACATGGAGCGTAGCCGTTTTGTGATTTCCGTCGAGCCCTCCGCCCCCGGCCCCACCGGTACCGACGAACTCAGCTTTCTCATCTCCACCAACCTTGGCGAAGAGCCCAAGCCCCTCGACAAGGTCGCCAGCGGCGGTGAACTTTCACGGCTTGCGCTCGCCCTCAAGGTCTCGTTGGCCATAAAGGGTTCGAGAACCCTCGTCTTCGATGAAGTGGACGCTGGCATCGGCGGTAGCGCGGCCGAGCAAGTAGGCAAGAAGCTCAAGGCTCTAGCCGAATCCAACCAGCTTCTCTGCGTCACCCATCTGGCCCAGATCGCGGCTTTCGCCGATCATCATTACTCGGTGGAGAAGCGGGAATCCAAAGGCCGCACACACAGCGTGATCGAAGAGCTTAGCGGCGAGGCTCGGGTGAAGGAGATCGCTCGAATGATTGGCGGCGTGAGATTAACCGAAGAAGCGCTGCGTTACGCGGGCCAACTCATTGAGATGGGCGCTCTAATTTAGAGATTGTTTCTTTTTCCTCATCCATTTTCCGTGCTGGACCGTTTAACAAGGCGGGTGAAACACTCGCCCAGTCTTGGAGGTCACTTAGACATGAACCCGTCATCCTTAATCGATCAAGTGGTGCAAGCCGCACCGGATCGCCGCCGTTTCTTTCAGAAACTTACGGCCTACTCATCCATGCTCGCCGCGAGCGCAGCCATCTCAACCCAATCCGCAGACGCGCAGACCGCCGACATCACAGACGTTGACATCCTGCAGTTCGCCCTCAACCTTGAGTACCTGGAAGCAGAATTCTACACCGTCGCCACCACCGGTAACACGATCGACGCCTTTGGCATCGGCATCACCGGCGACGGCACCCAGGGACCCACCGTTGGCGGCAACATCATTTCGTTCAACAACAACGTGATCCCGCTGCAGAACATCTTCCTCGAACTCGCCTTCGATGAGCGCGCG
>JANXUM010000312.1 GCA_025356215.1 Bryobacter sp.
ACATCGTGCCGGGGATCGACTTTAGCGAAGACCCGTTGCTTCAGGGCCGACTGTTTTCATATCTCGACACGCAGTTGAGCCGGCTGGGTTCGCCCAACTTCCACCAGTTGCCGATCAACCAGCCGAAGTGCCCATTTGCGAATATGCAGCGCGATGGGCATATGCAATTCGCCGTTCCCAAAGGGCGGGCCAACTACGAGCCCAACAGCATCGAAGCCTCCGGGCCGCGGGAATCAGTTAGCGGGTTCCAAACCGTGCCAGCGGCAATGGCTGGCTTTAAGACTCGCCTGCGTTCAGAGTCGTTTGCCGATCACTATTCTCAAGCCAGACTTTTTTACCGGTCTCTCACAGCACCCGAGCAACTGCACATACGCAAAGCCTTCGTCTTTGAGCTGAGCAAGGTTACGATTCCTGACATTCGCAAGCGGATGATGGGACACCTGAACGTGATCGACGCAGCGCTGGGTAACGCCGTAGCAGACGGCTTGGGCATGAGTGGGCAGGCGATTGCCGCCAAACCATTTGTGGCACCGCTGGATTTGCCCGAAAGCCCCGCGCTTCGCCTGTACAGGTATCCTCCTTCGCTAAAGGGGCGCAAAATCGGTGTCCTATTAGGCAAAGGTTTCCGAGCACAGTTGCAAGCGAGTCTGCTTGCTGAAGCGAACAAGGAGGGCGCCTCGGTCAAGGTAATTGCGCTCAAGATTGGGGGAGAGACGGATGGGGCGGGCTTGGTCCACGCGGCCGATCAAATTCTACCGGGTGCGCCGTCGGTGTTGTTCGATACGGTAGCGATTTTGTCCGGCCCGGAAGGCGATGCCGAGCTGGCCGGCAACCCGGACGCTCAAACGTTTTTGGCCGACGCTCATCGTCACTTAAAGGTAGTGGGCTTGGCGGGGATTCCGTTGTTGTTGAAAGCGTCGGGAGTGGAGCCGGGTGCGGGCGTTTGCGAATTGGCAAGATCGCGAGATGTCGCGGCATATCTTTCAGAAGCAAAGAGGGGGAAGGTCTGGGAGAGGGAGTCCAAGACGTCTTAAGAGCGAGTGAGGGTAATCGATCCATTTAGCCGTGGACTTGAAAGTCGCCGTTGCGCTTAGGATGGCAGATAATCAAAAAGGACTTTTTACCCTCCTCACTTTTATGGAATCCACAACTCCTTTTCGACTTGACGGTAAGGTTGCGCTCATCACGGGCGGAGCCAGCGGAATCGGTGAACGCACCTCGCGAGTGTTTAGCCGCGCAGGGGCCAGCGTCATAGTTGCCGACATCGATATCAAGAAGGCCGAAGCGCTGGCTGCGGAATTACCCGGTAGCCGGGCTATGCATTGCGACATCACGAGCGAAGAATCGGTCAAGCATGTGTTTCAGCATCTTTCGCATCTAGACATCCTCATCAACAATGCGGGCATCGGGCTGGTGGGCGGGGTGACTGAGACCGAGGTCGCCGACTTTGAACGGATCATGCGGGTGAACGTTACCGGGATGTTTCTGGTGACCAAGCACGCGGTGCCGCTGTTGATTGACAGCCGCGGGTCGATGGTGAATATCGGCAGCGTGGCGGGGCTGATTGGGGTCAAGAAGCGCTTTGGGTATTGCGCGAGCAAGGGGGCAGTTGTCGCGATGACGAGGCAGTTGGCTGTCGACTATCCGACGGAGTTTCGGGTGAATTGCGTTTGTCCGGGGACTGTAGATACGCCTTTTGTTGAGGGGTATCTGGAGAAGTATCACAAGCATGAGAAAGACAAGGTGCGCGGCGAGCTGAATCAGCGGCAGCCGATCGGACGGTTGGGGAAGCCGGATGAGATTGCGCATTTGGCGCTGTATCTTTCGTCGAATGAGGCGGCCTTCGTGAATGGCAGCGTGATTACGATCGATGGCGGGTGGACGGCGGCGTAAGGGCTATTTGACGGCTTTCCAGCCGATGAAGAGGCCGTCGGGGGCGACATCCTCCCAATAAGAAATGAACTCGCTGGAGACTTGGCGGCAGTGCTGTCTCAGCATGGTTTCGAGTTCCGCTTGGCCGAACCAGCGTTCCCAGATTGGCGTTTGGAAGCGGCCCCAGTGATCGATGTTTTTGTCGATGATGACCAGTTTGCCGCCGGGCTTGAGCACGCGGCATAATTCGGCAATCGCCGCTTCGATGTCGACGGCATGTTCCAAGCTTTCTGTTGCGTAGACGGCGTCGAAGGTCGAGTCGGGGAATGGGTAGCTGGTGAGGGTTGCGCAGCAGGCTTCGAGGGGGGGCTGGACGTGGGCGAGCATGGCGAGGGCCAAGTCCATACCGGTAATTATGGCTTGGGGGCATTGGTGCTGAAGGACTCTGGCGAAGCGGCCTTTGCCGCAGCCGGCGTCGAGAACGCGTTTGCCGTTAAGATCGCCGAAGTGGCGGGCGATGAATTGGACGTGGTAGATGCGGGGGTCGATGGTGGAGGGAAAGTGCTCTTCATCGGCGGCGGCTTGCTCGAAGCTTTGACGGATTACAGACAAAGGGGCCGCCTGCGGAGGCGGCCCTGATTTGCGGCGGAATGGAAACCAGCCAAACACTGGTTTAGGAACGGGTGAGGAAGATCGGCAAGCCGAGCTTGTTGGAGTAATTGGGGCGGAAGCGCTCGGTGTTGTACATCAGATCGAGATCCACTTTGCGGGGCCCGAGCTTGGGGTCGGGGATGGGGCTCATGGTGAAGCAGCCGTTGACGATTGAGGTCATCATGCCGCTCTCGCCGGCGACGACGGAATCGAGCGCCATGTTGCCGAAGGTGGTGGCGACGAGCTTGTCGACAAAGTCGGGAGCGCCGGAGCGGAGATCGTAAGTGAGATCGCTGACGATGGTTTCCTCTTTGGTGCGCTTCTTGACTTCGTCGGCAAAGACTTCGCCGACGTTGAGTTTCTTGCGATGGCCGAAGGCGTCGGCCTCGCCGTAGGAGACGACTTGGTAGCCCTGCCACTCGGAGCCTTCAGAGAGGATGACGAGGGAGTAATTGCTGGGGTTGCGACGCTTGTCGTCGACCAGGAGCTGGACCATCTTGTCGAGATCGAACTTATATTCGGGGATGCCGCAGCGGATGCTGGTGACATAGGCGGTGTAGAGAGCGGTGTAGCCGGCGTCGCGACCGAAGATGCGGAAAACGCCGATGCGCTCATGGGAGCCAACGGTGGTGCGCTGGCGCTGGATGGCGTCCATGGCGCGGGAGATGGCAGTGGAGAAGCCGATGCAATATTCGGTGTTGCGAACGTCGTTGTCCATCGTTTTGGGGATGGCGACGACTTTGAAGCCGAGCTTGTCGAGCTTGGCGGCGTAGCTGAGGGTATCGTCGCCGCCGATGGCGACAAGGTAGTCGAGGCCGAGGGCTTCGAGATTCTTGAGCACCTGGGGGCTCATGTCGTAGACGGTATTGGTGACGCCGTCTTTGGTGACCTCGGTTGAGGCGAAGCTGGAGGCGGTGAGGAAGTCGGGGACCTTTTTCATCTTGGCCGGATTGGTGCGGCTGGAGTGGAGGAAGGTGCCGCCGGTGCGGTCGATGGTGCGGGTATTCTCGCGGGTGAGCTCGACGACGTAGCGGCTACGGCTCATGGGATCGTCGAGGTTGAGGTGGGTGAGTCCCTCCCAGCCGCGGCGAATGCCGACGACTTCTGTACCCAATTCGTAACCGCGGTAGGTGACGCTTTTGATGACTGAATTGAGACCGGGGACATCTCCTCCGCCGGTGAGGATGCCGATTCGTCGTTTGGCCATGGATGCTCCTGTATGGATGTTTGGATTGAGGAACTTCTATTGTAAACGTGGGGTGGGGGAGCGGGGGGCGATCGAGGCGGAATTTGTCGTATAGTAGGGAGAGGTGCCGCTTGCCGGTTTGGAGCGGTCTTTTTTTATGATTGTCATTCTTGTAACCATCGTTCACGTGATTGTGTGCCTGATTTTGATCGGCGTTGTGCTGCTGCAGAGCGGAAAGGCGGCCGATTTAGCCGGTGCCTTTGGCGGAATGGGTTCGCAGACGACCTTTGGACCGCGTGCGGCAGCGACGGTATTGTCGAAAGTAACGACGACGGCGGCGGGCCTATTTATGGTGACGAGCCTGACGCTTGCGGTGTTGGCGACCAAGGGCGGGGCGGCGGCCGGGAGCGGAACGGTGCTGGATCGAGTGAAGTTGCCGA
>JANXUM010000313.1 GCA_025356215.1 Bryobacter sp.
ATCCCGCCGCCGCCGCCCGCCAAGCTACCGCCAGTGCCCGCCAGTTGTTCGACTGCTATCGCGAGTCTCTCGACCAACTTGCCGTCAAGTGCGCTTCGGCGGACATCTACGAAGCCGTTCGCAAGCTGGAATCCACCGCCACCGCCGCCGTTCAAACTCCCCGCGCCATCGATTCTCTGGAGCGCAGCGATCGCGAGGAATCGCTTTCCGCTTGGCTCGACTCCATTGGCGTGGAAGACAGTTGGCGTGTCGCACCCGCCTTCGTCGATGCCGGTTTCGATGCCATCTCCCTCGAACGGTCCGTCTGCGCTTGGCCCGCCGACGTTCGCGAACTGGCCATTTACCGCGTCGCTTCCTCGATCGAAATGGCTCAGGTTCTCGCCCAGATGACCAACTCCATCCAGCGCATCGGCGACTTGGTTTCCGCCATGAAAAGTTACTCCTTCATGGACCGCGCATCCTTGGCCGAGTTTGATCTCAACCAGAATCTGGAGACAACACTAACGCTGTTCAGTTTCCGTTTCAAGAAAGGCGTCAGCCTCGTCAAACATTACGACGCCAGCCTACCGCTGATCACCGCCCACGGCGGACAGCTCAATCAAGTCTGGACGAATCTGATTGACAACGCGCTGGACGCGATGGAGGAAGCGGGCCAGCGCAACGGCCCGCTGGTCCTCACGATTTCGACGCGCCGTGAGATTGACGACGCCATCGTTGAGATCACCGACAATGGCCCCGGCATTCCTCCCGACGTGCAAGCCAAAGTCTTCGACCCTTTCTTCACCACCAAGGCCCAGGGCGACGGCACAGGCATCGGCCTCGACACCGTCTACCGGATCGTGAAACAACACAAAGGCGAAGTGCGGCTCAAGAGCTCTCCAGCCGGCACCACCTTCACCGTCCGACTGCCGCTCAACGCAACGCCGTGATTCAACTCGACTCGATCACCGCGCGCCGGGGCGGACGCGACGTCCTGAATAGTATCACCTGCCGCTTCCCGATAGCGCAAACCACCGCCATCCTCGGCCGCAGCGGCAGCGGCAAAAGCACCTTGCTGCGCTTGATCAATCGCCTCCTCACACCCACAACCGGGCGCGTTCTCTGCAACGATCGCGACGTCCAGGATTGGGACCCTTTCGAACTACGCCGCTCCATCGGCCTCGTCCCCCAAGGCCTGGGCCTCTTCCCGCACTGGACCGCCCACCGCCAAATCGCCCGTTTCGGCGGCACCCCCGCGCTAGCCGCCTCGCTCGGTCTCAAGCCCGCCTTACTCAATCGTTATCCAGACCAGCTCAGCGGTGGCGAGCGGCAGCGCGTCGCACTCGCCCGCGCCCTCGCCGGCAACCCGCCTATCCTCATGATGGACGAACCCTTCTCTGCCTTGGACCCCATCGTTCGTCGCGACCTGCAGGACTTGATCCTCAGTCTCGGCAAGACGATTCTCTTCGTCACCCACGACCTGCGCGAGGCCCTACGGGTCAGCCAGCGCATCGTCTTTCTCAAAGACGGAAAGCTCGTCTTCGACGGGACAAAAGAGGACTTCGCCTCCTGTCGCGATGAAGAAGTGCAAGCCTATTTCCGGACCCTTGAATCATGACCGCCGAAATCCTGGCGCTCAGCCTTCAACACGCCCTTCTCGTCGTCGCCGCCGTCTTCTGCGCCGCCCTCGCGGCCCTGCCCACCGCCGTTTGGTGCGCGCGCCATCCTCGGGCCGGCGCCTACGTTCTCGGCGTCGCCGACATACTCCAAACCATCCCCAGCCTCGCCCTCTTCGGCTTACTTCTACCCGTGCCGCTGATCGGCGGCATCGGGCCGCGCTTGGCAATCTTCGTGCTCTTCCTCTACGCGCTGCTCCCCATACTTCGCAATACGATCCTCGGTCTGCAAGGCGTCGATGCCGAAGTGCGCGAGTCTGCAATCGCCCTCGGCATGACTCCCACCCAATCGCTGCGTGAAGTCGAACTTCCTCTCGCCGCGCCCTCCATCCTCGCCGGTTTGCGCATCGCCACCGTGACGACGATCGGCACCGCAACCGTTGCGGCGGCCATTGGTGCGGGCGGCCTCGGCGTGCTGCTCTATCGTGGCTTAGCCACCATCGAGACCAGTCTGCTGCTTGCCGGCGCCGTCCCCGCCGCCCTCATGGCTCTGGCCGCCGACCGTTTCTTTCATTGGATTGAAACCAGACAAAGTGGTCCACAGCGCCGCTCATAACGCCGCCTCGCTAAAATACAAAAAGTCCCATGCAACGCCGACACGCTCTCGCTCTCGCCGCCGGCGCTCTAGCCGTTTCCTGCTCCGGCAACCTTCGCCCCAGTGTTGGTGCTAAGAACTTCACCGAGCAAGACATCCTCGGCGAAATCCTCGCCCAGCATCTACAAAAGCAGCTCTCCGGCGAAGTCCTCAAAAAGCTCCACCTCGGCGGCAGCCTCGTTGCCCACGAGGCGCTCATCGCCGGGGCCATCGACCTCTACCCCGAGTACACCGGCACCGCGCTCACCGCCTGCCTCAAGCTGCCCCTCCAAAAGGACCCCGCCGCCGTCTACGATTTGGTCAAAGCGACCTATGCCGCACGCCACGGCATTGAATGGGGCTGGCGCCTTGGCTTTGCCAACACCTTTGCAATGGTCGTGCGACGTGAGGACGCCATGCTGCTAAATATCGCCACCCTCAGCGATGCCGCCGCTCGTAAGAAAAACTGGCGCCTCGGCTTTGGCTTCGAGTTCGAACAGCGCGCCGACGGCTGGCCCAGCTTCCGAAAAATCTACCCGATCGACCCCTCTGGCGGAATTAAAACCATGGATCTTGGCCTGATCTACCGCGCCCTCGAAGCAGGCGAGGTCGACATGGTCGCCGGTAACTCTACAGACCCCGCCCTTGCCGACAACCGCTTCGTCGCCCTCGCCGACGATAAGCTTTTCTTCCCACCTTATGAAACCTGTCTCGCCGTCCGCCGCGACGCGCTCATCCGCTTTGCTGACCTCGGTTCCGCCCTCGACTTATTGGCAGGTAAGATTTCCGTCGACCAGATGCGAAACTGGAACTCACAGGCTGTGATCCAACGCGTAAGTGCCGAGAGCATCGCGGCCAACTTCATCGCGGGGATCAGTCATGCCTAAGCCCTTTTTGTTAACCGTTGACGACGACCCTGCGGTGCTTCGCGCCATCGAGCGCGACCTCCGCAACCACTACGCCGCCAACTACCGCATCTTGCGCGCCGACAGCGGCAAGGCCGCCCTCGAACTCCTCGCCCAACTCATCGAGCGCAATGAAGACCTCGCCCTCATCCTCGCCGATCAACGCATGCCCGATATGGATGGCGTGCAGTTCCTCGCCAAAGCGCGCGAAATCTTCCCCGACGCCCGCCGCGTCCTGCTCACCGCCTACGCCGACACCAACGCCGCCATCGCCGCCATCAACGACGTCCGCCTCCATCACTACCTGATGAAGCCCTGGGACCCGCCCGCGGAAAACCTCTACCCCGTCCTTAACGACCTGCTCGCCGATTGGCACGCGGAGTATTCGCCGCCCTACCGCGGCATCAAGGTCGTCGGCCAGCGTTGGAACCCGGAGGCCCATCGCATCAAAGATTTTCTCGGCCGGCACCACGTCCCGTTCCGCTGGGTCGAAGTCGCCGAAGCTGGCAACGATCCTGCACTCGCCCCTTTCCTGGCAACCAAGCGCAAGCTCCCCTTCATCGTCTTCGCCGACGGCACTTGCGAGGATTGCCCAGATCG
>JANXUM010000318.1 GCA_025356215.1 Bryobacter sp.
TGCGATAGCATGGCGTCATGTCGCGGATCGCTTGCATTGAACCACACCTTCTCACCTTCCCTTTCGCCGAGCCGTTGAGGCTGAATTACTACGGCGGTGAGCGCGTCATCTATAAGCGAGACGTGATGCTGATTCGCGTCATCAGTGACAAGGGGCGCGTCGGTTATGCTCCGGGCCAGGGCAGCGAAAGCGCGCAGAAGCTGATCGAAGAAGTCATTGGGCCTTGGCTGATTGGGAAATCTTTTGCGGACCCGGACGCGCTGCGCATTCAGTTTCTGGCTGGCCCCGGCCAAGACGCTCATGTGGCCAAGATCTACTTCACGGTCGAGGTCGCCCTCTACGATCTCGCCGCATCGGCGCTCGGCGTACCGGTGTCAGAAATGCTTGGCGGACGGGTGCGCGACAAGATTCGCCTTTATGGTTCGGCGGGCATGTACATGCCGCCCGAGGGGTACGCGGATGAAGCAGCCGAGGTGGCGCGGCTGGGCTTTAAGGCATATAAGATGCGACCGGGCGTGGGGCCGGAGGCTGACCTGGAGGCCGTGCGCCAAGTGCGCGAGCGCGTGGGACCGGGCATGGAACTGATGGTGGACGCGCACACCTGGTGGCGAATGGGCGACCGCAGCTATACGCCGGAGACCGTCAAGCGATTGGCCACGGCGATGGCGGAATACGATCTTTGTTGGCTTGAGGAGCCGCTGCTCCCCCACAAGCACGAGCTGTATCGCGACCTGCACGAGCTGGATCTCTTACCGCTCGCCTCTGGCGAACATGAGAGTAGCGAGGAGGGCTTTCTCGATTTGATCGATGGCCCGTGTGTGGACATCGTGCAGGCCGACATCGTCTGCCAGGGCGGCTACGCGTGGGGACGGCGGCTCTTTGCCGAACTGCAGCGGGCCGAACTGCGATTTGCCTTCCACAGTTGGGGGAGTTACCTCGAAGTCATCGCGGCCGCGCACTTGGGCATCTGCTGGCCAGAGAGCACGGTTGAGTGGTTGGAGTATCCGCTCTATCGCAAGCCGGGGCAAAAGATCATGTACGAATTCCCGCTGGCCGAAGAGATCTTGAAAGAGCCGCTGGAGATTGTTGAAGGCGAGTTGATCGTGCCGCGCGGGCCCGGCCTGGGCGTGGAGATCGACGAGAGTGTGATCGAGCGCTACCCTTGGAAGCCAGGGCCTTGGAGCACTTTCACGCTGATCTCGCCGCCCGGCACTTGGGCGGTTCATAACGATCACAGTGTGCAATGGGTGGAAAATAGTTAGTACGAGATGGTGGAAGTTCTTAGCAGCCCGCTGACACCCTTGGCCATTGCGGCCAGCGGAATGGCTTGTGCCGTGCGCGCGCCTTGGTGCGACTGGCTGGCACCCAGCATTTACAAGGGCGATGGGCGGCGTAAGACGCTTGCCTTGACCTTCGACGATGGGCCTAGCGAATCGACGCTTGAACTGCTGGACCTATTGGACCGCTACGGCGTCCGCGCCACCTTCTTCATGTGCGGAGCGAATGTTCGCCGCCTGCCCGCAGTGGCGCAAGAGGTTTTCTGCCGCGGCCACGAGATCGGCAATCACACCTACAGCCATAGGCCGCTTTATCTGCGAGGCGCGGATTACATTGAGGCCGAGATCGCCAGCGCGCAACAAGCCTTTGAAGACGTTCTCTACTTTCGACCGAAGTACTTTCGCGCTCCTTTCGGCTGCCGCTGGTTTGGGATGGGAGCGGCGCAGGAGCGGCATGAGTTGATGGGTGTCATGTGGACGGTGATTGGCCTGGATTGGAAATACCTGGCCGATCAGGTGGCGCGGCGCATTGCCGACCGCGCGCGCCCCGGGGGAATTATCTGTCTCCACGATGGGCGCGGCCTGAACATCAACCCCGACATCCAGAACACCTTGGACGCGTTGACTTGGGCTTTGCCCTTCTTGCAAAAACAAGGCTATAAGTTTGAGACCATCAGTGAATTGACATGCCCGACCAATCTGCTGGACGAACACCCGATTCCGGAATAGAACTGCGCGACCGTGTGATCCGGGTGATCGCCGAGACGCAGAAGCTGCCGATCGAGAACATCGGCGCAGAGGCCACGTTTGAAGAGTTGAAATTCGATTCGCTCGACGGCATCAACATTTTATTTGCGCTGGAGAACGAGTTCGACATCAACATCCCGGACGATGCCGCCCGGCAGATCAAAAGCGTACCGGAGATGGTGGCTGGCATCGAGAAGTTGATCGCGTCCAAGGGCTAGATCGCTCGTAAGTATTGGTTGGGGATGTGCGGTTCCACACCAAGGATCCGTGCGGCGTGGATCGGCCAATAGGGATCGCGCAGAAACTCGCGTGCCAGCAGAACCAGATCGGCTTGACCGCCAGCAATGATCGCCTCGGCCTGATGCGCCTCGGTAATCATCCCGACGGCGGCGGTGGCGATGCCGCCCTCGTTGCGCACGCGGTCGGCAAAAGACACCTGGTAGCCGGGGCCGACCCGCATCTTAGCGTAAGAGACAACAGCTCCCGACGAACAGTCGATCAAATCGACGCCCAAGGGCCGTACCATCTTTGCCAGAGCGATGGAATCGTCCACTGTCCAACCGCCCTCCACCCAATCGGTGGCGGAGATGCGCAAGAAGAGAGGGAGCCGCTCGGGCCATTCCGCACGTACAGCCGCGATGGTTTCGCGTAGGAATCGTGTTCGATTCTCAAAACTGCCGCCATATTGGTCGGAACGTTGGTTCGCCAGCGGCGACAGAAATTCGTTCAGCAAATAGCCGTGCGCTCCGTGGATCTCGACGACTTGGAAGCCGGCCTTCAGAGCGCGGCGGGCCGCTGTGCCAAAGGCTTTGGCAACGTCCTCGATCTGCCCGACGCTGAGCTCTTGCGGGGTGTGCCAACCAGCATCGAAGGGAATGGCGCTGGGCGCGTAAGTTTGCCAGGCGCCTTCTTCGGCACTCAAGGGCCCGCCCCCGGCCCAAGGAAGCTGCGCGCTGGCCTTGCGGCCCGCGTGCGCGAGTTGGATGCCCGGGACGCAGCCTTGCGAGGCGACAAAGTGCGCCGTACGGGCCATCGGTTCGGCATGCGCATCGGACCACAGACCGGTGCAGCCGGGCGTAATGCGCCCCTCCGGCAACACGGCAGTCGCCTCAACGATCGCCAGGCCCGCGCCGCCTGTGGCGCGCGCGCCGAGATGCGCCAAGTGCCAATCGTTGGCGAAACCATCGACGGCTGAATACTGGCACATCGGCGATACGCCGACGCGGTTGGGAAATTCGATGTCACGTAGACGATAAGCGCTGAACAGCGCGGAGGAAGGCATGTCGGTTGGATGCTCAACTACTCGAGTTCGATCTTGCTAAGATCCGCAGTGGGTTTGGGCGTCTTCATGTCCAACTCCTCCAACGTCTCGCGCATGATCTCGGAGACGGCTAGGTTACGGTACCAATTGCGGTTGGCCGGGATCACATACCAGGGCGCGTGCTGCTTGCTGCACCTCTCAATGGCTTCCTCAAAAGCGGCAGTGTAGTCGTCCCAGTGCTTACGTTCCTCAACATCCGCCACTGAAAATTTCCAGTTCTTGGCCGGATCGTCGATGCGATCCTGGAAGCGCTTCTTCTGCTCATCCTTGGAGATGTACAGGAAGAACTTCATGATCGTCAGCCCGCTGCCGACCAGCATCTCTTCAAAGTTGTTGATCTGTTCGTAGCGTTTTTTCCAGACCTCTTTGGGTACGTAGTTGTGGACGCGCACCACAAGGACATCCTCATAGTGGCTGCGATTGAAGATGCCAATTTGGCCGTTTCGCGGCATCGCCTTGTGCACGCGCCAGAGGTAGTCGTGCTCCTTCTCTTCGCCAGCCGGGGCCTTGAAGCTGGTTACCGAAACACCCTGCGGATTGAGGCCGCTCATCACTTTTTGGATCGTGCCATCCTTGCCACCGGCGTCGATTCCTTGCAGCACGGCAAGGGCCGCGCGCTTGCCCTCGGCGTAAAGCAAGTACTGCAAGACGCGAAGCCGTTCGATGTTCTTCTCAAGGCGCATCAGGCCTTCTTCTTTGCTGTCGCAGCCGGGCGTGCCCGCCGGGTCGATCTTGGACAGCTTCAGCTTTTCGCCGGGGACAGCCAGCAACTTCTCGCGGATCTTACCCATGTCTAATGCATCTCCTCTTTGCCTGCGTACATATCGTTGATCTCGGTTTCAAAATGCTCGATGACAACGCTCTTGCGAATCTTCATCGTCGGTGTCATTTCGCCGTGGTCGATGGAGAACTCGCGAGGAAGAATCTTGAACTTGCGAATCTGTTCGTGAGACTCGAGACTGAGGTTGACCTGTTTCACGAGTCTCTTGAGGGCGTCTTCCGGTGCATCGGCGGCTCCTTCCGCCGCGGCGGCGTTGAGAGTGAACAGCGCGGTGACAAATGGTCGCTTGTCGCCCACCAGCACAATCTGGCTGATCAGCGATTCGCCCTTGAACATGCCTTCGATGCGGTTTGGGTAAATCTTCTTGCCGTTGGAGGCGACCAGGATCTCTTTCTTACGGCCGGTGATGTACCAATAGCCTTCCTCGTCGACACTGGCGATATCGCCCGTCAGTAGCCAGCCGTCGTCGAAGACTTTGGCTGTGGCCGCGTCGTCCTTGTAGTAGCCGCTGAACAAGGTCGACCCTCCGATGGCCATTTCGCCATCGGGCATCAGCTTGCACTTGACTCCAGGCAGAAGCTGTCCGATCGAGCCAACCTTCGGCCGCGCGAGCGGGTTGAGATGGGTTACCCCGCCCTCGGTGAGGCCAAAGCCCTCGAGGATGGGCACGCCGACGGCTTCGAAAAAAATAGCCAGATCTTTACCCAGCGGCGCGGAGCCGGAGATCGCAAAACGGATGCGTCCGCCCAGTTTTTCGCGCAACTTGCTGAAGATGATCTTGTCGACGACACTCAGCGGCAGCGACACCCAGAAGGGCACCGGCTTGCGCGCCGCCTTGCACTCGGCAGCCTTCATCGCCAAGCCCAAGCCGCCGTGGAACAGCTTCTGCACGAGGGGCGGCTTCTTCTTGATCTCGGTCACGATATTTGTATAAATGCGCTCCCACAGCCGCGGCGGGGCCAAGAGAAAGGTGGGTTGAACACTCTGGATCTCTTTCGGCAGCCGAGAGAGGCTCTCGCTAAAGTAGACCGCCATGCCGTACATCATCGGCAACATCTGCAGCACCAAACGCTGTGTGATGTGGGCACTGGGCAAGAAGGCGATCGTGATGTCGGTGCGTTCCAGCAACAACACGGGCGGGGCCATGCGCAGGTTCTCGACAATGGCGAAGTGCGTCACCAGCCCCATCTTGGGCTCGCCCGTGGAACCGGACGTGAGGTAGATGATGGCGTAGTCTTCGGGCTTGGTCTCAAGGTAGACACGAGCGAATAATTGAGGGTCTCGCTCCATCGCCTCGCGCCCCATTGCCCGCAGCTCGTCCAGCGTCATGACACCTTCGGCGCAACCGGTGAGCAGAACCCATTTCAGATCGAGAGGCTCGGCTGAGGACAGACTGGTGGCGAGGGTGGCTAACATCTTGGGGTTCTCAACAAAGACCAGCTTGGCGCTGCAGTTTCGCAGTTTCTTGATCGCCTCGCCCTGTGGGTAGCTGGTGTACATTGCGGCGGCAGTGGAGCCGTTGCAGATGATCCCCATGTCGGCAAAGTAGAATTCGGCGCGGGTCTCACTCTGAATGGCGACAACGTCCCCGCGCTCGATTCCGATCGACCGCAGGCCGCAGGTCACTTCTTTGACGATGCGCATGTACTGGTTCCAGGAGTAGCTTGCCGGTTGGCCACCGGGCACGGGCTGGATCAGCGCCGGAGCATCGCCATATTTGGCAGCCGCCTCTTCCAATACCGTAAATACGGTCTTCGAACTCATTTCGACGATGTTATCATCCCGGTTTGCATGAGTTACGATAACGAACTGTTTCACGCGCAGGCCGCAGCCCGCAAGGCGGGCGAGGCTTGCATCAGGATTTTGAACGAGGGCTTTGTGGCCGAAACGAAGTCGGACGATTCGCCCGTCACGCGCGCCGACAAAGAGAGCGAAAGGTTGATTGTTTCGATCCTTTCGGAAGCCTTTCCCGAAGACGGCTTTCTTGGTGAGGAGGGCGCCAGCGGCGACGGCACCAGTGGACGGCGCTGGATCATCGATCCGATCGACGGGACGCGCGACTTCGTCCGCAACAACAGGCTATGGGCGATTCTGATCGGCCTTGAAGAAAAGGGTGAGCCGGTGGTGGGTATTTGTTATCTGCCCATGCTGGGCGAGATGTACTATGCGGCCAAAGGGCAGGGAGCCTTCTGGGACGGGAAGCCGATCCATGCCAGCACCGTCGCCGACACGAAACAGGCTGTAATCTGCGTCAACAAACTCAACGCGGTGACCAACCCGCCATTCGGGCCCCGGTTGCTCGATTGGCTCGCGGGCTTTTGGTGCGTTCGTGTCTTCGGCGGAATTTACGATGCGATGCTGGTGGCGAGCGGCCGCATGGAGATCTGGATGGAACCGAGCGTCGCGCCGTGGGATCTGTGCGCCCCAAGCTGTATCCTGCGCGAGGCCGGTGCCAAGTTTTTCGCACTCAGCGGCAAAGATTCGATCTACGAGGGCAACGGAGTGGCTTGCGCCCCGGGGATGGAGCCGGAAGTGCGGCGTTTTCTGGGGCTGTAGTGAGGCGCGCTAACCCCCGATCGTCACCTTCTTCATGTTGTCGTCCGGCAGTCTATCGATCAAAAGCCGGAATGGGTCGATACCGGCCTTCTCCGGTTCTTCATCGACGATGAACTTATACTGCGCCTTGCCCGGCTTCATCTCAATGCGCTGGCGGTACAGCGACTTGCCGTATCGCTTTCCCTTCTCGGGCTTGGCAAAGGCGCCAATCTCGATGAAGTCGTGCACGGCCACCTCGGTCTCGTTCCCCTTGTCGTCGCTCTTGAACTTTTTTGCCTCGACGTCGATCGTGATTTCATACTTTCCGCCCGGCAGCTTCTTAGCCTTCGCCTCCATCGTGCGGTTGCCGAACAAGGTGATGTCTTCAAACAGATCCTTGATCAGATAGCGCAGGTTTTCAGGCGTCTCGTCATTCAGCGCATCCACCAAATCATGCGACGTTGGATAGGGTGCCTGGGCGTAGGCGAACTTAGTCACCAGCTTGCGTAGCGCGCGGTTTACTGCCTCCTCGCCGATCATTTCTTTCAAGTAATACAGAACAACGCTGCCCTTGCGGTAATGTATGTAACCCTGCGACGCCTCAACAGTCAGGAGCGGGCGCTCTTTTAATAACTCGCGACCGCGCGATCGCAAGTATCGGTCCATCTCATATTCAAGAAACTTACGCATCGTATCGCGCCCGTATTCTTTTTCCATCACCATCAATGCCGAGTATTGCGACAGCGTCTCGCTGAGCGACGTCGCACCCTGCATGTTGGCGCCAATCACTTGATGCGCCCACCATTGGTGCGCCATCTCGTGGGCCACCACGTAATAAACCATGTCGATGTCGTCGGGCTTGTCCAATTTGGCGATAAAGCCGATCGATTCGGAATACGGCATCGTCCCGGGAAAGGCTTGCGCAAAGCTGGCCACACGCGGGAATTCGATGATCCGCGCCTGTTTGTGAGCGTAGGGGCCAAAGTTTTTCGTGTAGTAATCCAGCGACTTCTGGATCGACTTCATCATCTTCGGCACGTTCCAGGTGTGGTCGGCGTGATAGTAGACTTCAGTCTTGACGCCATTCCATTCCTCGCGCGCCACCTCGTAGCGCGCACTCATGAACGAGTAGAAATTCACGCTGTCGCGGTCCAGTTTGTATTCAAAGTGGTGCCGCCCGTTTTCTTGCCATTCGCGGATCAGCGTGCCCGGGGCGATGGCGATCTGGTCTGGCGAGGTGGAGATCCGTGAACTTACACTGACCCAATCGGAACTATTGGATAGATAAGTATCCATGCAGTGCGCCATGCAGTTGCGCTCCAGCTTAGGCATCAGATCTTTCTCGGCCAGGCCGCGCTTTTTGCGGTCGTTGCGCTCGCTAAGTTCCCCATCGGCCTGATAGCCAATCTGGGGCGCGATGCTGTTGTTGAAGAAGCTGCCGTTCTCTACAATCGATATGCCGCCAACCGAGTTCTCAATCCCCTTGGGTTCGCGCGAGACCGTGAAGCGCATATGGCGCGTTTCACCGGGTTGCATGGGCGGGCTGAGCTTATAGAAGCTATAGTCCATCCGCTCATCCTTCTTATCCAGCTTGGCGCCGTCGATCTGGATGTCGTAATTGTAATTCCGATCCGTAACCAGGTGCATCTCCGAGATCGGCGCGCTGTGTTTGTTAACGATTTCCTGATCGCCCTTGAAAAGTAGCGCGCGGCGCTCCGGGTAGACCTCGATGTCGTAGCGGATGTTGGTTACCCGTGGCTGAGGCATGTTCTGGAATTTCTTGTAAGTCTTCTCGTACTCCGCCCGCAGGTCGAGTTCGGTTTCAGGCCCGGTGATCTTATTCAGTATCTTTGTGTTGTAAAAGAGCCAAGACCCCAGCAGCGCAAAAGCGACAGCCAATCCAACAGCCGCAAGGCGCATCTTTGGGTTGAAGGATTGTACGCGCTTGGCGATACCGGTTTCCTTGCCGCGGGGCCAGATCGCAGAGGCGACGGCCGCCAGCAGCAGTGCAAATACCGCCCAGTAAGCGGTGAACCACCACCAGGCGTTGAGATAGGGTGCGAAGCCGTAAAAGTCGGAGTAAGTGGTGGAGGGCCGCGAGCCGTAACGCACCATTCGTGTGGCGACGTTCAGTGGACCCCAGGCGAACCCGTTCACTACAAGAAAGGCGACAAACGCGAAATACCCGGCATATTTATTTGGCGAAAGCACGTGGATGAAAAAGGCGAGCACAGCCAGAAACACATACAACGAGTAGTCATAGACAAAGAGCTCGCTTAGGTAAAGCCCAAGCTGGAAGCGAGTGTAGCCGTAGGCGGCCTGTACCGCTACGCCGGTAATCATCATCAACCCTTGCAGCAGCGCCATCACACCCAGGAGCGCAATGATCTTGGCGGCGTAGTTGATCCATGAGGGGTGCGGAGTGGCGTCTTCAATCTCGTCCATGCGCGCATCCCGCTCGCGCCAGACCAGCACACCGGCGTAGTAAGTGATCATCGAGACGGTGAACAAACTTAGCGACCCGCGGATTAGATCGATGATCCAGTAAGTCACGGGATAGCTGCTGTTTCCGTAGCCCTCGCGCGAGGACAAAATTATGTTGGGAACGGTGTTGAGCAAGGCGGCGGCAGCCAGCACAATGAACGAGGTGGTCTTCACCAGGCCCCAGAACTCAAAAGAAATCACACCGCGTAATTGCGCAAAGATGGCATCGCTAAAACGCACCGGCGGCATAGTGACCAGAACGGCGGGCACCGGCTCAACCGCGGCGGAGCCGCCCTTTTTCGATCTCTCTGAGAACGAAAAGCGATAGTAAGTGAGAGCCAGGATCAGAGCGCCCACGCCCAGCCAGATCAGCCGATTCCACAGTAACAGTCCCTCAAACCCGAGTGACGCGTGATTCTTGTCGTAGACCGTCCAGTACTTGGTCATGATCGAGAAAGCGCGAATCCCGAAGGGATCGAGCAGCGCACCAAGTCTTTCGTTGTCAATATCCTGCGTCAGTGTGTCAGTGACGATGTAAGCCACCAGTAGCACCAACGTGCCCAGGAAAGAGGTCACCGTGCTACGCGTCAGAGCGGCGATGCAGAAGACCACGGAGGCGACAAAGAGTGTGTTGGGGAGTGCAAAGACCAGGAAGCTTTTGAGATGCGCCGCCCAGGCGATTCCGCCCCAGCGCTCCGGATCCACCCAAGGCATGTATGCGGCCAGAATGATGCCAAGCGTGATGCCCAGCATCGGGATTACGGCGATCAGCGCCGAACCGGTAAAGCGTCCCATCAAGAAATCGAACTTCTTGATGGGAGTTGAGAACACGATCTGCTGCGTGTTGCAGGCGAAATCGCGCGCGGCCCCGGAGTTTACAAAGGCCGTTGTCATCAGCATCGTGAAGATACCCATGATCGAGTAGAAATTCTGGATCACAAAGGGCGCGTTGCGCAGCGTGTTCTCAAGCGATCCGCCCACCGTGATCTTGTCGCTGCTGGTTGCGGCAAACACCAGCGTCCCGATGATGATCATGAAGATCCAGACCATCATGCCGCGCATCCAGTACTTGGTTTCGAATTTAAAGAGGTTCCAGATCATCGCGGGCTCCTAGCTCAACTCGCCGATTTTGGAGAAGAAGACATCTTCGAGCGTTGGCCGCGCGGCGGCAAAATCGCCGTCCAGCGCGGTTTCGGAGTAGACGTGGATCAGCGGCCGGCCCGCAACCATCTTGTTGGAGATCACCTTGTAATTGGTCTCGTAGTCCTTCAGTTCGGCCTTGGCAATCTTGCGGCTGTAAATCTTACCTTCGAGCGATTCCACCGCCGCTTCCGGCCCGCCTTCATACAGCACGCGCCCTTTATGGATGATCGCCATCTTGCTGCAAAGTTCGAGCACGTCCTCAACGATATGGGTTGACAGGATGACGATGACGCTTTCTCCCACCTCGGCCAGCAGGTTGTAAAAGCGGTTACGCTCGCCAGGGTCCAAGCCAGCGGTCGGTTCGTCGACGATCAACAGTTTGGGGTTGCCAATCAGCGCCTGCGCAATGCCAAAGCGTTGACGCATGCCGCCGGAATAGCTGGACAGCGCTTTTTTTCGCACCTCAAAGAGATTCACCTTGTTCAGCATCGCCTCCACCAGCGCCTTGCGATCTTTGGCCGACGCCACACCCTTGAGCAGTGCCAAATGATCGAGCATGTCGGCCGCAGAGATGCGCGGATAAACACCAAAGTCTTGCGGCAGATAGCCAAGCCGCTTTCGCACCTCATCCTTGTCCTTGAGGACGTCAATGTCGCCCAGCGTCACCGAGCCGGAGTCGGCGTCTTGCAGCGTAGCGATGGTGCGCATCAGCGTGGACTTGCCCGCACCGTTCTGGCCAAGCAAACCGTACATGCCTTGCGGCACGGTTAGGCTTACGTCGTCGAGCGCTTTTACGCCGTTGGCGTAGGTCTTGGAGAGGTTGGCGATGCGGAGTTCCATGGATATGCTTCCTGTTGTTACGTTGATGTTACGCTACCGGTTCCCACTGTCTGGTGGCCGCGCTGCGGAAAATCGCCTCGATTGTTTTCATGTTTGCGAGGGAATCTTCAAGTCCAACCGGTACCGGCCCGCCGTCTAGAATCGCGCGGCTGAACAGGTCGCCCTGGATCGTATATTGATCGCAGACCGGCATCTCTTCTACGCGGCCAGTGTCGCCAAATAGACTTTTGCCGGTGTCGACCAGCACGCGCAACGGACGATCAGGCGGTGCGTTGAATGGGATTTCAAGCTCGACGCGGGCCTTGGTGCCGAGGATGGCAATCCGTTGATAGGGCGCGATCTGCGTTGAACAACTAAACACGCACTGGCCTTGAGGGTATTCCAGAATCGCGCTCGTGAGCCTGTCTGTTCCAAAGTCGGGATCGCGCTCGACAAGGGCCGTCACCCTCAACGGCTCGGCACCGAATATCATGCGCGAAAGCGTCACAGGATAACAGCCGATGTCCATCAGCGCGCCGCCTCCAGCTTCGATTTTGTTGCGGATGTTGGCCGAGTCGCGATTGAAGTAGCTGAAGGTACCGGTCATCAGACGCAGATCGCCAAGTTCGCCCGAGTCAACCAGCTCCTTGGCCCGTAGCCATTGCGGATGGGTCCTGGCCATGAACGCCTCGCCGATCTTGACACCGTGGCGGTCGCGCGCGGCGATCATCTCGCACGCCTCCGCGCTGCTCAGCCCGATTGGCTTTTCGCACAGAACATGCTTGCCAGCGGCAGCGGCGGCAATTGTCCATTGCAGGTGCAAGTCGTTCGGCAGAGGATTGTAGATCGCGTCGATGTTGGGGTCGGCGAGTAATTCCTCATAGCTGGCATGGACTTTGGCGATGCCCAGAGCCTCGGCCAGCGGTCGCGCCTTCTCCGGATCGCGCGAGGCCATCGCGGTGACAACCGAGAAGTTGCCCTTCTGCATACCAGGCACCACACGCTCTCGCGCGATCTTCGCGTTACCCAAAACGCCCCATCGGATCTTCGCCGCCATCGCTTCACCTCATAGACTGGAACAGTGGATGTAATTCGCGTGACGGATCGTCTCGATCCGCGCGAGGTTCTTGAAGGTTATCGCAAAGGCGTCTTCCCGATGGGTTATCTGGATGCGCCTGTCATATCGTGGCACCTGCCGGAGAGCCGCGGCGTGCTGCCTTTAGACGCCTTTCATACCTCCCGCAGCCTGGCGCACACATTGAAGATGCGCAAGTTCGATGTGACTTTCGATACGGCGTTTGAGGCCGTCATGCGGGCCTGCGCCTCAAGGGGCGATGGCGAGCCGGAAGAAACCTGGATCACCGAAGACATCATCCGCGTCTACTCACAACTGCACCGCGAGGGTCACGCGCATTCCGTCGAAGTGTGGGTGGATGGCACGCTCGCCGGGGGCACTTATGGCATCCATTTGGGCGGGGCCTTCTTTGCCGAATCGAAGTTCCACTCGGTGCGCGACATGTCCAAGGTGGCCTTGGCCAGTCTTGTCGCCCGCTTGAACGAGAGCGGCTTTCAACTGCTCGATGTTCAGTACTGGACGCGGCATCTGTCGCAATTCGGTGTGATCGAGATCGATCGCAACGCCTACTATTGGCGGCTACGCGAGGCGCTCAAACTCAACTGCAAGTTCTAAGGTGCGCCGATGAGCATCGCGATCCAAGCGTTCACTTGCCAGGTTTTGGCGGTGGTGGCGGGCGCACGCCTTGGCGGATGTTGCCGATCTCGCCGGTCACCAAGTCTTGTGTGTCTTTGGGAGGCTGAAAATCGCCGGTGCGGAAAATCTTCCAGCCGGCACCGGGGGGCGCCACGCTTAACACCAACGCGACATGAAAGCGCGGGCCCTGAAAGTACATCACCCGCAGCTTGTGTATCCCGCGACTCAAAGTGGCCGCGCCGCTCACTTCCTCAGGCGGATGCATTCCGTCGTTGTCGATGACCAACTTGTCGTCCAGATACAGTCGCGACCCGTCGTCGGACAAAAGCTTGAAACGATACTCGCCTTCGGTCTCGATCCAAACGCGCCCGGTATAGTCGATCCCAAACCATTCGTTGCGATCTCCAAGCCCTGGAAATCCGGCAACAAAGTCTTGCGGCGGGACGTTCAACGCGTCGGTGTAGATGATGCCCTTGGGTTTCATCTTCTCGATCTTGGGCATCTCGCTGGGGTACTTCTTGATGAAGTAGATTTTGCCTTCCAAGCCCGACGAACTCACCACCGTGGTGCCGAAAACCACCTCGGGTGCTTCTTGCGCCAACGCGATTGTCAGCAATAGGATTGGGTACATCGCCTCCAATCTTACTCAAGCTGCGCGATGGCCGTCCTGGCCGGTGCTAGTGTTTCGGCACTTTCAAAGGCGTCCACACCGGCGGCGGTGATGGCGTAGCGCCCGTTGTCCGAGCGCGCCATGAGGCCGCGTTCCCTCAGGTACCAAAGCGCAAAGGTGAGATGTTCTTTCTCGATTCCGAGCACGTCCTCAAGATCGCGTAGGCCAACCTCGGGGCTCTCCGGCTGGCGCAGCCGCTTGCGGTACATCACCGACAGAGCCAGGGTTCGTTTTCGCTTCTCGGCCCCGACGCCGTCTCCCTCCTCGCGGGTACGAAAGGTCTCCCAGCGCTGCCGCCTGCGCATCGAGATTTTTACGTCGTATGCGGCACGGCGGCCAGGGTCACTCAAGGTTTCATAGGCACCCAGAAGCCGATGAAACTTGGCTTCGTCGCCGGTTTCTTTGTGATCGGGATGATAGCGCTGCGCGAGCATCCGGTAGACGCGGTGGATCAGATCGAAGTCCGCCTTGGGGCTCACTTGCAGAATGTCGTAGAAATCGTCATCGGCGCTGTCAGGTTCCGCGTTGCTAGAGCGCCCTGTGCGAGTGCCTTCGATCCCGATCCGGTAGCTACCGGCAACCGCCGGGTTCACCCAGCAGACCGTGCCAGCCCACTGCTCTCCATCGAGCACCACCTGCACAGCCATACCCATCGGCAGGGCTGCGGCCACCTCAACGCAAACACCCATCTCACTGCGATCAATCAGGTTGGCCTGAACTCGGGTCGCAAAGCGGCTGCCCGGTTCTGTGACGACTTCGATTTTGCCAAAGCTAATCTTGCGGGTTGCGGCCTTGCGCCGTCTCTCTGTGGTGCTTGCTGTCGCCATGATCTCTGGATCGGCAGTAGCCGGGCACCTCTACAGACGCGTACAATCGAACTTACTCGAAATGCCCTCCCAGTCCCGCTTGCTCTCGCTTGACGTTTTCCGCGGCATCACCATCGCGATGATGATCCTGGTCAACAACCCCGGCAGTTGGAAAGATGTCTATTGGCCGCTGGAACACGCGGAGTGGCATGGCTGGACCCCAACCGACATGGTTTTCCCGTTTTTCCTCTGGATCTCGGGGGTGGCGATGACTTTGTCTTTTGCTCGGCGCCGGGCGGAAGGTGCCGACCGCGGCAGGCTGCTTGCTCACACCGCCCGCCGCGCGGCTACGATCTTTGCAATCGGCCTGCTGCTCAATCTGATTCCGAAATTTGATTTTGCGCATGTGCGGATCCCCGGTGTCTTGCAGCGCATCGCTGTTTGTTATTTCTTCGCCACGATGATTTATCTGTACACCTCCCGAAGAGGCCAAATCATTGCCGCCGCGGCACTGCTTTGCGGATACACGGCGATCATGCTGTTCCTGCCCTTCCCCGGAGCAGTGGCCGATCGCTGGGGCATGGATTCCAATGCGGCGCGCTACATTGACGGCATCTTGCTCGAAGGTCACATGTGGTCTAAGTCAAAGGTGTGGGATCCGGAGGGCGCGCTATCCACACTTCCAGCAATTACCACCGTCCTCTTGGGGGTCCTTGCGGCAAACTACCTTCGCACCGGTGCGCTTCTTGCGGCAGCCGGGCTCCTGCTCGGCTTTGTCCTCCCGATCAACAAAAGCCTCTGGACGCCAAGCTTTGTGCTGTTGATGGCGGGTCTCGCCTCAATGGGTTTTGGCGCTCTGCGCTGGTGGATCGATGAGCGGGGCAACGCCGGGGGCTGGAAATTCTTCGAAATCTACGGGACAAACTCAATCGTCTCTTTCGTTCTATCGGGAGCGATCGGACGCGTTCTGTCGATGACCCAAGTGCAGGGGCTCTCCACCGGGCAGTGGCTATTCCAAACCGTCTTCGCCCCGTTGGCCAGCCCGGCCAACGCCTCTGTCCTCTACGCGTTGGCCAACGTCGCGGCGGTGTTTGCGGTCGTGTACACGCTTTACATTAAACGCATTATGGTCCGCCTATAACGGCAAAGGCCCGCCGGTTGGCGGGCCTTTGCCGTCGCTCCTCACTAAAGAGGCATGTTGGTCTTGACGCTGTACTTCATCGCCTTGAATCCGGTCAGGCCCTTCTTGTCCGGCTTCTCCGGCGCGTAGCCAAATTCCAGCTCGCCATAAGCAATCGAGATCGATTCCTGCGGGTTCTCGTTGCTGCCCGATACCGAAATCGACGAGATGTAAACTTCTTTCAAGATGATGTGGAAGTACTCTTGATTGGATTCGCCAATCTGCTTCATGAAGCCGAGAGTGGCCTTGTCGAAGGCCTTGCAAACCAGGCAATGCTTCAACAGTTCATGAGAGGTGGGATCGACGTTCTTCATGATGCTGAGCTCGGAGAAGTCCGGCCGGCCTGCACGGGATTCTCCGGAGGCCTTGGCCCCGGCGGCGGCGTTGTGCGCGCCCCAGCTAAAGCTATGGATTTCGATTGCCTTGGATACGACCGTGGAAGTGCCTTCCAGGCCTTCGATGAGTAAGTAACTGTTGTTCATGTTGTTTGCGTTGCTCCTTCTGTATGGGGAAGCGGTCGGTCGCGCGCGTTTGGGTCATACTTTTTCGATTTTCGCTTTGCCGTGCAGTGCTGACCAGAC
>JANXUM010000328.1 GCA_025356215.1 Bryobacter sp.
CCATGTGCGGCTGCCCATCGAAGAGTAGCTTTTTGCCCAAGATCGACGGGTCGCTGCCGAATCGGCGCTGCCAAAAGCCGTAACCCAAGACAACGGTACCCGCCGCCCCTGGAGTGTCTTCATCGTCTGTCATCGTCCGCCCAAGAAGAGGGGCGACGCCGAGAATTTTGAACAGGCCGGCGCTCACAGCCGCACCCTCCAGCCGCTCCGGTTCTCCGGTGCCCGACATGTTGACCGAGAGCGCCCGGTGAGCCGCCATTGCCTCAAAGCTTTTGCTTGCGGCCTTCCAGTCCCGATAGTTGGCAGGCGAGACGTCCATGCGCGGATAACCCTTGGGCGTCTCGTCTTGCCAAAGTTTCACCAGCCTGTCGGCGTCGGGGAAGGGAAGGGCGCGCAGCGGCACATGGTCCGCGATAGAGAATACCGACGTGGCAGCGGCGATCCCGAGTGAGGCCACTCCGATGACCGCGAGGCTGAAGCCCGGCGATTGGATAGAGGTCCGAACGGCATAGGCTGTGTCTTTAACTAGCAAATCCCAGTGCGCCGCGACGCCCGTCAGCGCAAGGTCGCTGATCGCATCCAGCCATACCCAGACCCGGCCCAAGCCCGAAGCCTGCGCCACGCGTCGCCGGTGCACACCTTCCAACTCGCGGCCATATTCTTCGCGAAAGGCCGTTGGACAGAGCAGCAGCAGAAAGCGGTAAAACCGCATGGCTAGACTCCCCTCGCGATCACGCCCAGAGCCCGCGCCTGATCCACCAATTGCAGCAGGCGGTCCGCTTCGGCCTTGGCAGCGCGGCGGCCCAAGCCGGTGACCCGGTAGTAGCGCCTGCGCTCGTCGTCGAACTCGGCGGCCGGGCGCTCGTCCGTCTCGACAATCAGGTCTTGCTCCGCCATCCGCTGAATCGAGCGGTAGAGCGTCCCGGCGCTGAGACGAAGCTTGCCGCCGGTGCGTGTTTCAATATCGAGGATGATCGCGTAGCCGTGACGGTCTTCGTCGATCAACGCCAGGAGGATGTGGAAGGTCGCTTGCGGTAGCGGTAGAAAGCTCTCGGGATCCATGGCTAGATTATAGCCACAGTGGATATATCCAGGGAGCTTGTATTTTCTGGCTGGGTGCCTAGCGCCCGATCCCGCCGCTCAACCCGCGCATCACGGTGATCATCGCGGGACCGAGGGTGATGGCGAACAGCACCGGGAAGATGAAGATGATGATCGGGAACAGCATCTTGATACCCGCCTTGGCGATCGAGCTCTCGGCGCGCAGCCTGCGTCTCATACGCAATTCATCCGCGTAAACCTTGAGCGCGCGCGAAAGGCTGGTTCCAAATCGTTCGCTCTGAATGATCATCGACGCAAGGCTCTTGATGTCGTCAATCCCGGTGCGCCGAACCAGCGCGTTGAAGGCCTTGCCACGTTCCTGGCCCGCCTTTACCTGCATCACCACCGTATAGAACTCGTTCGCCAGTTCCGGATAGATGTATTGCATTTCCTCACTCACCCTCACCATCGCCTGATCCAGGGCCAAGCCGGTGCTGAGCACGATGCCGAGTAGATCGATCGTATCGGGCAATGCCTCTTGCAGCTTGCTCTTGTAGCGCGCCACCAGCCGGTACAGAAGCTGCCGGGGAAGAAGGTAACCGAGCAAGACGGGCGCAATCAGCGCCAGCAGCTTATCTGAGAAGCTCCCGTCGCGCTGCAAGTACAGCGCCCCACCCATCAGCACGAGGATCACCGATAAATTGAAGAGCACGTACATCGCGGTAGCTTCTCGCTTGCGGATGCCCGCTTGGCGTAGAGATTTGTCGACGTCCCGCAAGAAGTCTTCGCCGCCGACCGAGCTGACAAGGAAGAGAATACTTTCCCAGAAGCCGCCTCCGAAGCTGCGCTTGGGGCCCCGTGCCGCCGCCGCCTTGCCAGCGACGCGCTGCAATTCGTCCAGGCGGTCCGACAGAGGATCTTCCTTTGGCTGGAAGAGTTGCATTCCGCTCCAAAGCAGCGTGCTAAGCGTGGCGGCTACGGCGAGGAAAAAGAGTAAGTTCAGTAACATGGTCTAGAATTTCGGGCTCGAAAGCTTTCGCAGGATCAGAATACCGATGATCTCGGAAACGATCGAGTAAGTCAGGATCATCTGGCCCGTCTCGTCGTCCAGCAAGAGCCGAAAGTATTCCGGTTTGAGGAAGGCGTAAATGGCACCCATGAAGACCGGGACGCTGCAGAACAAGGCCGCCGAGAAGCGTTGCTGCGCCGTGCCCGCCGCCAGTTTCTCAGCCAAGGTGAGGCGCTCGCGGATCAGCACGGCGAGGTTCTCCAATACCTCCACCATGTTTGCGCCGGTCTGGCGCTGCAGGATCAGGCCCGTTATGAAGAATTTCAAGTCGATCAACGGCACGCGTTCGCCAAGATTGTGTAAAGCTGTCTCGGTGGTTGAACCCAGCGCGAGCTCTTCGAGCACTTTCTGGAATTCCTTCTTTACCGGATCCATCGATTCTTCGGCGATCGTTCCCAAGCCGCTCTGGATGTTGTGACCGGCTTTCATCGAACGGTTGAACAGGTTGATCGCCTCGGGAAGCTGCTGTTCGAACTTGTGCAGCCTGCCGTTTCGTTTGAAATTGATGTAGGCGATTGGAAGATAGCCAACCATCAGGCCGATCACGACATTGACGGCAACGATCGGGATCCCAAACAGATTGCCCATCAAATACCCAACCACGGCCAGCGCCAGGCAAAGCAGAAGGATGTTTCCCGCGCTATGCGTCAGGTCTGCCTGTTTAACTTTCAACTGCAAGCGCCGCTGAAGACCCACCCACGAGAACATCCTGCCAAACCAATTGAGGTCTTCTTCTTCCTGTAACAGGTCGCCGCCGCCCCGCACTCTCGGCTGCCCGCTTCGCGCCCGCAGATCGCGCAGGCGTCCAAGCAGCGCCTGGTTTTCCGCCTGTTGCGGAACGAGGAACGAATAATATGCGGCCGCGAAGAGCGCGCCGGCAAAAATGAGAAAGGAGATCAACCACCAAGTCAGCATCAGCCGCGATCTCCCACCCGGACCATCTCCGAAAAGATGTTCTCATCTACTTTTTGCCCATAGGACCGCATGCGGTCGAGGCAGATGGGGAGGTAGCCGGTGGCGCGGAATTGTCCGACTGCTTTGCCCTGTGCGTTCATGCCCTCGCGATCGAACACAAAGACGTCCTTCAACTCGACAAAGTCTTCTTGGACGCCGGTCACTTCACTGATCGAGAGAATCCTTCTTGAGCCGTCAATCAAGCGAAGTACCTGCACCACGATCTGAACGGCGCTGGCCAGCATTTGGCGGATGACGCGATCCGGGATCGCCGAGCTTGCCATCATCACCATTGTTTCCAGACGAGAGAACGCGTCGCGCGCCGTGTTGGCGTGGCAGGTGGTCATCGATCCGTCATGGCCCGTGTTCATCGCCTGCATCATGTCGAGTGCTTCGCCGCCGCGGCACTCGCCGATCAAGATTCGATCCGGGCGCATACGGAGCGCGTTGATGACCAAGTCGCGCTGTGTGACTCCACCGGCGCCCTCGATGTTGACCGGACGCGTCTCGAGCCGCACGATGTGCTCCTGTTGTACTTGCAACTCTGCAACGTCCTCGATCGTGACGATACGCTCATCCTCGGGGATATAGCGCGACAGGTTATTCAGTAGCGTTGTCTTACCCGAACCCGAACCGCCGCTGATGATGACGTTTAATCGAGCCTTTACAGCGGCTTCCAGAAACTGAAGCATTCCGGGCGTCAGGGTCAGGTTTTTCATCAGATCGTCCGGACCCAGCAGTTTCTTGCCAAAGCGCCGGATACTCATCACGGGCCCGATCAGCGACAGGGGCGGAATGACCGCGCAGACACGCGAGCCGTCGCCGAGGCGCGCGTCGACGATCGGTGAGCTGTCGTCAATGCGGCGTCCGATGTTGGACACGATGCGGTCAATGATCATGCGCAAGTGCGCCTGGTCTTTAAACCGAACATTCGTTTCAACCAACTGACCGCCGCGCTCCACGTAGACGCTATCGAAGCCGTTGACCATGATGTCGCTGACGGAGGCGTCCTGCATGAGTGGCTCCAGCGGACCCAGGCCGAAGACTTCGTCCAGCACCTCCTCGATGAGGCGGTCCTTTTCTGCCGTGGTCATCGGTAGGCCGGTCTCGCTGATCAACTTGTCGGCGACCGTGGCGATTTGATCGCGCACGCCGTCCTTGGACAGGTTCTTCAGTTGTTCGGGCGTGAGTGCGCTGACTAGCTTGCTGTGCAACGAGGTTCGCAAGTGGTTCCATCGGTCGACACCCGACGTGGGTCTGGAAGCCGGTCTTGGAAGTGCGCGTGTTCCCATCGCTTAAGCCGTTTTCCCGAGCGCTTCGGCGTCCTGCCGTCCGCCCATCGCCTTGCTTACGAAGGCGCGAAACACTTTGTCCAACTCACCGGCGGCCTGGCGGTCGGCTACAAAGGGCCGCCCCTTGTTGATCGCCTGCAGCACTGCACTTGAGGGCGGTATGCCGTAAAAGATGCTCTGGTTCAGAGTCTGCTGGACCTGTTCGAGCGTGGCGATTTCGGTGCTTGGCTTCTTGCGATATTGATTCACTACAACCTTGATCTGATCCTGCGTGAAACCCATGCGTGTCAGGAAGCCAAGGTAGCGTTGTGCGTTGCGGAGCGCGGGGAACTCTTGCGTCGTGACGACGAATATCGTCGCCGCCGATTGCAGCGCGGCTAGTACGGCCTCGTCCACGATGGTGCGTCCGCAGTCGACGATGATCGATTCGTATTTCTCCACGAGAAAGGTCGAGAAGTCGCGGAACATTGCTTCAGTGAAGTAGACGGAGTGCTCGAGGGCGTCTGGCGGGCCCACGACATAGAAGCCCAGGGGATCTCTGGTGACGAAGCCTTCAAACAGGCTCTGGTCCATGCGGTCCAGGTTCTCGCCCACTTCTGCCAACGTATATTGCGGTGCCACGCCAAGTTGCATGCAAACGTCGTTGGCGATCCAGTCCAGATCCATCAGTACGGCCTGCTGTTTGCGCTGCGCCAGGACGCTGGCGAAGTTGACGGCGAGCGTAGTGGTGCCGACGCCGCCTTTAACGCCGAGAAACGCGAAGATCTTGCCCAGTTTGCTGCCGCCGGAGATGTCGCGCCGCGGCGCGCGTTCCAGGCGCGACATCGCCTCGCGGAAGTCCAGGCGCTTGAACGGCTGAAGTAAGTAGTCATTCGCGCCCGCCCGCAGTGCGGCGATTACCGCGTCGCCCTCGCCATGCACGTTGGAGGCGACAACGTATAAATCCGGGATCGCTTGTTTGATCTTCTCAAGCGACTTAAGAGCGGCTTCCTGGTCGCCGCTCAGGTCGACGATCAACGCCGCGTCCGGATGCCGTTCCGCATCCTGCAACACACGAATGTACAGATTTGCCGAAACCTCGGTGTAATCGGCTACAACCCGCGCGGCCGTCAAACTTGCCAGATTCTCCTTCACACTCTCGCGGAAAGCCTCGTCCGCCGACGCCACCAATATAGTAATCGCCATAGTTCTTAGTCCTCTTCGTATCAGGGGATGCAGACGCCAGTGTCCGCATCGCAACCCGCCCCTTCCATCGGAATCGTAGATTGAAAATCCGGCAACACCGCCGGAGGAATGCCAAAGTAAGTCAAAAAAGTGCGGTATTCGTATCCGGTAATTTGCACTTTCACCACATCGGGCACGCAGCCCAGGCTGCATTCGCTATCGCAGGAAAACTCGCTCAAGTCGTTACTCTCTTGCGCCCGGCCAAAGTAAGTGACCACATACTCCACCGTGCCT
>JANXUM010000384.1 GCA_025356215.1 Bryobacter sp.
CCTGGTGCGGATGATGAGCTTAATGGCGAGCGTGCCCAAGGGCTGGCACATGTGGTTTGGAATCAAGTTCCTGCTTGCTCTGCATGTTTTGACGATGATCTTCTTGTTGACCAAGCCCGAGGCGAGCGTCGAGAAGCGTAAGCGCTGGCAGTTGTCGGCGTTGATTGGCGCGGCGCTGACGGTGGCCGTGGCCGCGTACATGCGGCAATTGCGGGGCGTCTAGATGACGGGATACCGGGCATTGCGGGAGGGCGCGGCGGCGCGCGATCTGAGCGGGCGGGGACGGATTCTCGCCCACGGCGAAGACAACGCCCGCTTGCTGCACGCGATGAGTTCCAATCATGTGCAGGGGCTGGAGGACGGGGAGGGATGCTACGCGTTTTTCTTGACGGCGCAGGGTAGAATTCTGAGCGATTCGACCATTATGCGGGCCGGTGGGAATTTTCTAATCGACTGCGAGGGAGCGGCCCGGGAGGGGCTGTTTGCGCACCTGGACAAGTTCATCATTGCCGACGATGTGACGCTGGAAGACCTGCATGATACGCATTGCGAGATTGGCGTGGAGGGGCCGCTAGCCGTAGAGCGGCTGCGGGCGTTGGGCGTGCCGGTGCCAGAGACGCAGAACGGCATTGCGACTTTTGCTGGCGGATATGTGGCGCGGATCAACGAGACGGGCCAGGATGGAGTGCGGTTGATTTTGCCGACTGCACTGCAGGAGGAATGGCTGGCGCACTTTGAGCTGGCCGATGAGCAGGCGTGGGACGTCGTGCGTCACGAGCAGGGCAAGCCGCGCTTTGGGGTTGAGATTCTGGGCAAGCATCTGGTGCAGGAGACGCGTCTGATGCATGCCGTGCACTTTTCGAAAGGTTGTTATCTGGGCCAGGAGATTGTGGAGCGGGTGCGGGCGCGTGGCGCGGTGCACAAGGGGCTGGCGTCGATCGACATCGTTACGACGAGCGCACCCCGACAGGAGGCAGAGCTTTGCGGCGGGGGCGCGCAGGCCGGGCATCTGTTGAGCGCGGTGTATTCGCCAGCGGAGGGGCACTCCATCGGGTTCGCCATTTTGGGTACCGATTATTTAGCTGGAGGGAAACACATCACTTGCGACGGGGCTATCGCAACTCTTCGAGCTTCCAGTGCGTTCGCAGGCCACTGACGGGTTCACCCGGGTCTACGGCGTGCAGGGTCAGGCCGAGCCGACGGGCTTCGAGCAGGGCGGTAAAGGGTGGAAGGTCGGGATGGAACTCGAGGCTTTGTAGCGGGACGCCGATTAATTTCAAGTTGTCGAGCAGGGCGTCCAGGGTTTCGGCTTCGAGCGATTTGTGTTGGGAGAAATCCAGCTCTAGATCGAAGTTGCGATGGAGGATAGATTTGAGGCCACGATGGAATTCGGCGATGGCGCGGGCGTCTGTGGGGTTGTCGACTCGGTAGCTGAAGCGGGAATAGGGTTCGGCTTCTTCGGCACTGGGGATCTGCGTAAGGCCTTCGAGGATGTTGACGAAGCCGTCGCGCCAAGTGGACAGAAGCAAGTGCTTATAGGCGAGCCAACTGGCCTGGGCTGTGCGGAAGGCGGGGAGGGTGTTGCCGCGCTTGGGGACCTGTGTCAGGAAGCCGTCCAATGGGGCGGTGACGGGGAGGCTCCAAAGGTTGTGAATGTTGGAGGCGCGAGCGAGCAGTTGCGGATGCAGCGTGCGGACGAGGGTGGCAAGGTTCTGGTCGAGGGGAATCGCGTTGATGATGACTTCGCGCTCCCCGGCAGGGCGGAAGCGGGCCAACAGGATCGGCTTGGGGAATAGGGGCGTAGTCGGTGCCGAAGAGGGGGCCATGTGCAGGAGCCAATGGCTTGGGCCATCCTCGCGGCGGCTGAGTACGGCCAGGAAAAACGTGCCAGGTTGGCTGGGGTCTGAGGCGAGGGACTGAGGAAAGGGAGTTAAACTCTCAAGCGCAATGGTGGGGATGCTGGAGGCGAAGCGAGCGCGGACGTCGGCAAAGTTGGGCCGCGACTGGACAAGTCGAAAGAGAAGATCTGCAATTGCGACCGCTTCGTTGGGTTTGACGGGCGGTAGCAAGAGCGAAGGATTCATAAGGCTTGCCTAGAGCTTGAGTCCCTTGAGGTAATCCCGGAAGGGGCCGCCGAGGTCGGGGCGTTGCAAGGCGAATTCGACGGTGGCTTTGAGGAAGCCGAGTTTGTCGCCGGCGTCGTGGCGGGTGCCGTCGAAGCGGTAGCCGTAGATGGGGCGGGAGCGAAGCAGATGGCGGAGGCCATCGGTGAGTTGGATTTCGCCGCCGGCACCGGGCGTGGTGGCTTCGATGGAAGTGAAGATTTCGGGAGTGAGGATGTAGCGCCCGATGATGGCCAGGTTTGAGGGAGCGTCCTCCAGCTTGGGCTTCTCGACCAAGTTGCGAATGCGGTAGAGGCGGTCTTTGGTGCCGTTGTGGGGGACGGGCTCAGCGTCGACGACACCGTAGTTGCAGATCATGTCCGGGGGGACTTCCATGAGGGCGACGACACTGGCACCATAGAACTCGTAGACGTCGAGGAGCTGGCGGATGCAAGGGACTTCGCTATCGATGACGTCGTCGGCGAGGACGACGCAGAAGGGTTCGTTGCCGACGAGCTCTTTGGCGCGGAGGACCGCGTGGCCGAGGCCCAGGGCTTCTTTTTGACGAACGTAGGAGACGTCGATCATGTCAGAGATGGCGCGGACGGCGGCGAGCATCTCCTTTTTACCTTTGGATTCGAGAGTGTGTTCGAGCTCGAAGGAGACGTCAAAATGATCCTCGATGGCGGACTTGCCACGGCCGGTAACGATGATCATGTTTTGGATGCCGGAGTGGAGAGCTTCCTCGACGCCGTACTGGATGATGGGCTTGTCGACAAGCGGCAGCATCTCTTTGGGGCTGGCCTTGGTGGCTGGCAGGAAACGGGTGCCGAGACCGGCGGCGGGGAAGACGGCCTTTCGGACCTTTGAAATCATACACTTCGATTGTACTTAACGAAGGTTGAAGATTTATTTCAAACAATTGGGTATTTTCCGATTGCCTTCGCGCGTTTAGTTAGATAGTAATTGGTGGACATGACCGACCCGAGGGTCGAACTCGCGATTCAGCTATTTGAGGATGCATACCAAATGCAGATGCAGGGTGAGCTGGATGTCGCGATGGACCTCTACAAAAAATCGATAACGATACACCCGACCGCAGAAGCGTACACGTTTCTGGGGTGGGCCTATCGTTTTCAGGGGCGGCTCGACGATGCCATTCTCGAGTGCAAGCACGCCATAGAGATAGACCCGACCTTTGGGAATCCCTACAACGACATTGGAGCCTATCTGATTGAGAAGGGGCAAGTGGATGACGCGATCCCGTGGCTGGAGAAGGCAACGAAAAGCGTCCGCTACGACAGTTACCACTACCCTTGGTACAACCTGGGGCGAGCGTATGTGACCAAGGAGATGTTGAAGCTGGCGCGGGATTGTTTTCAGCAGGCGGTGGACATCGAGCCCGACTATACGATTGCCAAGCAGGCGCTGGCGCGGGTGAAGAGGATGATTCAGTAGGCGGGAGAGGCGGGGTGCGCCGCGATTGCGATCTTCGCAGCTTGGTTCACTTGGGCGTGTGGCCATCGGGGCCGGACGGTGCAACAATTTGCAGGACCGACGGCGAAGTGCTTGAGCGGCGGAGGCGATAGACTCAGCGGTGGTAGACGCACTGAAGCGGAACCGGATCGAGACGATGGTGCGTGAGAAGTAGACCTTCACCACGGAGGTCCGCGATTCGTCCGGGGAGCTACCGCGACTTCACCCGTGGCTGCCCAAGCGACATCTGGGATGATAAACGATGGATCGCGAGGGAGCGCGCTGAATTTGCCCGTTAAAGCATTGATCACTGGAATCACCGGACAGGACGGATCTTATCTTGCCGATTTCTTACTCGCCAAGGGATACGAGGTTCATGGCGTTGTGCGCCGGGCTTCGACTTTCAACACTGGAAGGATCGAGCACTTGTATCAGGACGTGCATGAGAACAAGCCCGGGCTGAGGTTGCACTACGGCGACCTGGCGGACGGCTCCGCGCTGCGCCACGTGCTGGAACGGGTGCAGCCGGATGAGATCTACAATTTAGCGGCGCAGTCGCATGTGCGGATCTCGTTCGACCAGTCCGAGTACACGGCGGATATTGTTGCAACCGGGACGCTGCGGCTGTTGGAGGCTTTTCGCGACTACGTGGACAAGTCGGGGAAGGCGGCAAAGTTCTATCAGGCGGGATCGTCGGAGATGTTTGGCGCGGCGGCTCCACCGCAGGATGAGAACACGTCGTTTCATCCGCGCAGCCCGTATGCGTGCGCGAAGGTGGCGGCGCATTGGTACGCGCGGAACATGCGCGAATCCTATGGGTTGTTTGTCGCCAACGGGATCCTGTTCAATCACGAGTCTGAGAGGCGCGGAGAGACCTTTGTGACGCGCAAGATCACGCGGGCCGTGGGGCGCATCAAAGAGGGATTGCAGGAGAAGTTGTATCTGGGGAACTTGGACGCCAAGCGCGACTGGGGGTTTGCGGGCGACTATGTGGAGGCGATGTGGCTGATGTTACAGCAGGATGCGGCGGACGACTATGTTGTGGCGACAGGCGAGTCGCACTCGGTACGGGAGTTTATAGAGGTCGCCTTCGGCCATGCGGACCTGGACTGGCAGAAGTACGTCGAGATCGATCCGCGATATTTCCGACCGAGCGAAGTGGATTACCTATTGGGCAATGCCGGAAAGGCTCGTGAGAAATTGGGCTGGACGCCAACGGTTGGGTTTGAAGAACTTGTGTTGCGGATGTACCAGCACGATTGGGGGCTGGCGATCCGGGAGAAGTTTCTGGCAGACTCGGGTTTCCGCGAGCGCTAGGCGTTGAGGTTTTGCAGGTCTTGCAGCCAGGCTTCGAGCAAGGGGAGTTCTCCCGCGCCGACAAAGGACTTGGCGACGAGAGCGTCGTAACAGAGGCGCAAGTTATCGGGGATGTTGGTCACCCCGGCGGGTAGGGACAGAGCGTCAAGGGCTTCGGCGATCTTGCGATTGTTGAGGTAGCCGGGCACTTCGTCGGCGAAGTCGCGCATCAAATTGTGGTCATTGCGCAACTGATAGACGTTGGCCTCGTGGAACTGGATGTGCCAGCGATTGGCCCAGGCGATGCGTTGGGCGACGAAACTGCGCCAGATGTCGGTCATGCGGAAGGTGCAGAAGGACGGCAGATAGAGTAGGGGGTAGGCATCCGGGTACCAAGCGGTGTTCTGGCTGTTGAAGGGGCACCAGGCACCTTGGCCGAGATGGACGCGGCGGTCTTGGCGGAAGTTGACCGGGAGCGGCAGGATGAGTCGGTAGATGGCGTCAACGTCGGGATTCTCGTCGGCAAGGCCCTGCTGGATGGGGCAATCGACGTCATTCTCCTGTAGCGTTGAGTATTCGGGGAGCTGCTGTTGTACGGCGTCGAGGGGAAGACCGCGCGGCCAGATATTGACGTCTGAGAAGTAGCCATAGACGTTGGTCCAGCCGTTGTTCTCAAGGACGGGGCCATGATGATTGCGCTGGCGGGGGAGCCAGAATTCGGGGCGTGGGTAGTTATCGTCATCGGTCTCGAGAATCATGCCGGAGCGCCGTTGAATGGCGAGAAGGTAGCCGAGATTCTTGCGCGTGTAGTGGCGCAAGGGGAGAAGTTGGGCACTGCGGAAACCGGTTTGGGCTTGGCGGGCGAGTGAGTAGAAATCGCAGCCTTCGAGGGAGAAGTCGGCGGGGCTGGGGACATCGCCGATGACGGTAAAGTTATAGCCACGCTCGAGGCATCCAGAGGCGAGGTCTCGCAGGGCGGCGTTGGGGGCGGAGATGGAAGTGACGACGACGCTTAAGGGGTTGGTGTAAGTCGTGGGATTCATGTGTCTAGAGTTTGCCTTGGAGACGGAGTTGGAATAGCCGGAAGAGTTGGCGGAAGGCGTCTTTGATCGCCTTGGAGCCGAGCCCCGGACTGGCGGCGCGGTAAGTGATGGGGACTTCGACGATCTTAAGCTTGCGGCAGAAGACTTTGATTTCGGTCTGAAAGAAGTGGGCTCGCGACTGGATGCCATTGGCCAGAATGAGTTCGAGGGCGTTGCGTGTGAAGAGTTCAAAGCCGCTGGTCATGTCTGTTTGGCTGGTGCCCATCGCGAGGTTGGTAAGCGTCGTGCCGCCCCAGCTTACGATCTTGCGGAAGAACGCACTCTCTTTGATTTGGCTGCCGGAGGTAAATCGACTGCCAAAGACGCAGTCGTAACCCTTCTCCATGGTGTCGAAGAATTGGGGGATGTCGGAGGGTTGGTGGCTGAAGCCGGCGTCGATTTCGAGAATCCAGTCGGCGCCGCCGGCGAGGGCTTCGCGGTAGCCGCGGAGATAAGCGTCGACGACGCAGCGATTTTCAGGGGCCCAGACTACTTTGAGGCGCGGCTCTGCGATTTCGAAGGCGCGCATGAGTTCGAGGGTATTGTCCTTGGTGGCGCGGTCGATGACGGCGTAGAATGAGACCGACTGGAAGCCGGGGCATTGCCGGAGGACTTCGGCAGTGAAGCGGACGGCCTCTGCGCCTTCGTTGGCCATGGGAGTGACGATGGCGAGACGGATGGTGGCGCGGGGTGGGCTATTGCGCACAGAAATCCGGCAGAGACTGGTCTCTGAGTTGAGAAGGCATCATTGTCAGGGTAACCGCTTTGGGTGGGTAGTGGGTTCCAGCCAGGAGGGGTACAGGTTCCGTTACGCGGCTAGGGCCTTCGCCGCTCGGCCAGCGGGAGACTCGCCACGACGTGGACGAATTTCAGACTATTGCCGGGGACGGTCAGACGCTCACCAACGCAGTCGTTGGCCAGAACGGTGCGGCCAGCCAGACCTTTCCGTTTGTCAACGGCGGTACAACGGTCAGCATCCGCACCGGCGACCTCCAGTACCTACACGGCTAGATTCGATACCGCCTACAAAGTGACGATGCATCTGAGTGGATGCACGTTCGTGCGTGGCAACACAGATATCGGCGCAACTGGAGGGTCCGCTTTCCTCGCCGCGGGCACCAGCATTCAGTTCGGGATAATTCCCATCTCTGGCCAGATGCTGTGGAACGTGGCGCTGAACGGCGTGCCGCAGAACATCACCGGAGGCTTCGCTACGACGCAGACCGTTAACGGCCCGATTACGGTTGTGGCAGAGTGCGGGAGGATCACTGCGGCCTACTCGCCAAATAGCCTGGGCGTGACCGACTTGAAACGTCAGTATCTGGGGAAACCTCGCAGCCGGGCAAACGGCGGCGCGCAATGTAATCTTGTCGGCTACGAGTGGATCACTGGCGATCCCCTTCACCTATACCGTCAGCTATCAGGCGGACAACATGCCGGCCCAGACGGCCGTGATCAATGTGCCGTATCCACAGCCTTAGTCTCAGTCCTGAGCGCAGGGCCCATCGTGATCGCCGGTGGAGCTTGTTTGGTGCGATCCGAATCCGTTCACGTGCCGGGCCGGTTTATTTTTGCCATGGAATCAAGCGCTTAGCGCGGGGCTGGTCCAAGTGCTCTGTGCGGGCGGGGATCTTGGTTGCCAATGGAACTCGTATTCGTCCACGGCTGGAATGTTCGCAATACCGATACGTATGGCGAACTTCCTTCCCGGCTTGAACAGGAATTGGCCCGCCGCGGCCAGCCGTCCAGCGTGGATCACATTTACCTTGGCAAATATGTCAACTTGAACGACGAGGTCACGATCGATGACCTTAGCCTGGCCTTTGAACGCGCCGTTCGCGACAAAGGCTTAACCAACTTCGCTTGTATTACTCATTCCACCGGTGGCCCGCTGGTGCGCGCCTGGATCCGTCAGCACGGCGGGCGCGGGTTGTCGCATTTGATCATGCTCGCGCCCGCCAATCATGGCTCCGCGCTCGCCCAATTGGGCAAGGGGCGGCTTGGCCGCGTTGCCGCATTCTTTGAGTCCGTCGAGCCTGGCCAGAAGATTCTCGATTGGCTCGAACTGGGCAGCGAGGAGCAGTGGCGGCAAAACGTCGACTGGCTGGATTTCGACGGCTCGTCGCTTGGCGTCTTTGCGTTCTCGTTGATTGGCCAGTCGATCGACCGGAAGTTTTACGACCACTTGAATTCTTATACCGGCGAGCCGGGGTCGGACGGCGTGGTGCGCGTGGCGGCGGCGAATCTGAACTATGATTTCGTTCGCCTTTGGCAACAAGACGACGGCGGGCTAGCGCCGGTGGCTTGGCGGCGGAGCGCTTCGACGGCGCTCGGTATACTCCCGGGGATCTCTCATGGCGGGCCAGATCGGGGCATCATGAAGAGCGTCACGCTTGAGAACTCGCACCCGACTGTAGACGCGATTCTGGAGAGCCTTGCGGTGCGAAATGAGGCTGAGTATGAGGCTCTGGTCGAGCGCTGGCGGCTTGCTTCGGCCCGTGTGCAGGCCAGCGAACGGGTGGACCGTTGGCGTGTTCTGGGCCGCGATTTTGTGAATCAGAATCCAGCGCATTCGATGGCCGTATTTCGCGTTGTCGATGACCGTGGGAGGTTGATCGAGGATTTCGATCTGCGCTTTACAGCCGGGGCGGAGGCTTCGCCCGAGTTGCTGCCGCAGGGCGTGTTTCGTGATCGGCAACGGAACTCTGCGCACCCAGGCAGGCTGACCTTTTATCTCGATCACGAGAAGCTGGAAAGCGTGCCGATTGGCTTTGAGGCGGTGGCGCGGCCTAGTGAGGGAATCGTTCGTTATGAGCCCGCGCGGATTGCTCCGCTGGCGCTTGGGGCGATTCTACGGCCCAATGAGACGATCTTGATCGAGATCGTTTTGCGACGCGTCGTGGACCGGCTCTGCTTTCAGTTGACTGAAAGCAGAGTTCCAGAGGCGATTTAATTGCGGCTGGATTACCAGCGCAAACGCAGCGCGAGCTGGAAGGCTCGCGGCAGGTTGGATGCGCTGGTGATCTTGCCGAAGTTGCCGCTGACGGGCGAGACTTCGGGGCCGTTGAAAATGGTGTGGTTGAAGGCGTTGAAAGATTCCACACGCAGTTGCGCGGTGAGGCGCTCGACGATGCGGATATTCTTGATCATGCTGATATCGATGTTGTTGATTTTGTCGGCGCGGTAGGCGGGGAAGGCCTGCGGAAAGGTACGGACATTGCGATCGAGCTGGGCGGCTGCCGAGGTCTCAAAGCGCGTGGTGTCGAAGGTTTTGCTCAGGTTGCGGGCGTCCCATTGCAGGTTGCCGCCGTAATAGAGGACGTTGCCGAACTCGACCGGCGATCCGCTTTGGATGCTGTAGATGGTGTTGAGCTGCCAGCCGGCGACGACACGGTCGACGATACCGTTTGAGTTGGTGAGGAAAGACTTGCCCTTGCCGAAGGGAAGTTCGTAGCTGCCACTGAAGACGAAGCGATGGGGGCGGTCTTCGCCGGCGACGCGGTATTGCAGTAACGGATCGCCGTCGTTGAGACGGTTGGTTGCCTCAAGGAACTTGGACCACTGGTAGCTGCCGAGGAACTGCAGGCCGCTAGAGAAGCGCTTCTCGTAGCGCGTCTGGAACATGTGGAACTTCGAATAGCCGTTGGCTTGGCTATCTACGCTAACGCCACCGGAGCCGTTAAATTGCGGATAGGCGCGCAGGAGGTTTTCCTGGTTGATTGTGGCACCATTGAGACTGGTGCCGGGCAGGAGAGTGCGGAAGGGGTTGGCGATCGGTGTGCTTAGCAGCGTGATGCGCGCCGCGTCGCGGGTGGGGCTGGTGGACAGGTATTGATTGGGGATGAAGTTGAGGTTGCGGGTCTCGGGGATGCGCGTGGCGTCCGAGCCGATGTAGCCAATTTCGAAGACGCCATTCTTGCCGACCGTCTTCTGGATGTTGAAGCTCCAGCGCCAGGTTTGCGGGCTGCCGGCCTTGCGATCGACGAAACGGACGGTTTGGCCGAGGAAGGTATTGGCGCCGTTGGCGTTGCCGGTGGGTCGCAGGATGCCGGTGGGAAAGGGGTTAGCCAAGGTCGCCACAGGAGTGAGGAAGACGCCGCCGCCGGCTGAGACGAGATCGGTCTGGCTGCTGAAGCCCGGCTGCTGAATGCCGAAGGTGCCATAGGTGCCAACGAAGAGACCAATTCCTCCGCGGACCACCAACCCGTTGAACTTTCCGGGCTGCCAACTGAAGCCGAAGCGGGGCGAGAAGCTGTACTTGTAAGGGTCGTAAATGGTGCGCTTGTCGGGCGAGGCGAAGTAGATGCCGCCCTTGGCATTGAAGGCCGAGGCGGCGAGCAATGCGCTGGGCGCGGCGGCATAGTTGGCGACGGCCGCGTCAGTGACGCTTGTCTTCACGCTGGGGTCAAAACCGGCCGTGGTGCGGTTGTAGCGCTCGGTGGTGCCGGTTTCCGATTCATAGCGCAGGCCGATATTGAAGGTCAGATTGTTGCGCGCGCGCCAATCGTCCTGGACGAAGGTTGAGTAATAGTAGGACTGATTGGTACGGCTGGCGTTGACCTGGAAGTTGCCGCCCGTGGGCAGCCCTAAGAGCAGGCCGGCGAGATCTTGGCCGATCCGCGCGGCGTTGGCGTTGGAGGCCTGTTTGGTCCAGTCGTTACCGAAGACAAAGTTACCGCTGGAGTTACCGTAGCTGTTGGAGCTTTCGATCTGCTTACGGATGTCGCCGCCAAATTTGATGGTGTGTTTGCTGAGAATCTTTGTGGCGCTCTCAAAGATCTGATAAGTGTCGAAGGGCGTTAGATCACCGCCATTGGTGCCGTAGTCGGTATAGTTGGCGAAGTCAATGTTGGGGAAGACCAGTCTGGCGCTGTTGGAGGCGATGTAGGACGGGAGGCCGAGCGAGGTGGGATCGAAACCGTTGCTGGGCTTGGTGTTGCCTTCGTTGAAACGATTCCAATTGAGGCGGGTGTTGAAGAGCAGGGTGGGCGTGGCAGTGTAGACGTCGTCGAGCAGCGCGCCCCAGTTGACGCGAGACAGGAAGTTGCCGCTGATGAGGTTGTTGTAGCGATTGCCGCGGTTCTCGATGCGGTCGTTGTTGCGCATGTTGAAGAAGAGCTTGTGGCGGTCGGAGATGTTCCAATCGAAGCGGCCCAGGTAGCTTGTGAAGTTGTCGCTACGGACGGCGTTGTCGAAGCGGTTGTTTTCGCCGATGTTGGAGCCGACGGCGTTGGGGGCGGGAGAGTAGCCGAGGATGGCGGTGCCGATCGGGCTAATGCGGTTGGGCGGGATGATGTTGCCGGCGAAGGGCTGGCGGGTGATCACGCCGTTGTTCAACACGCCGGTGTTGGGATCGTAGATCACAATGCCTTGGGGGAGGAGAGCGCTGAAGTCACCCTTCTTTTGGACGTCAGTGGCGATTGTGGAGAAGGTGGGTTCGGGTTCGCTCTGCTTGATCCCTTCATAAGTGAAGAAGAAGAAGAGTTTATTGCGGCCATCGACCAGTTTGGGAATCATGATCGGGCCCCCCACGCTAACGCCGTATTGGTTGAAGCGGGTTACTGGTTTCTTCTGGTTGGCGGCATTGGTGAAGAAGGGCGTTGCCTTAAGTGCTGAGACCTGGTTGAACTCGTACAGGGTGCCGTGGAATTGGTTGGTGCCGCCTTTCATGACGACGTTGACGGTGCCGCCGCCGGTGTTGCCGTACGCGGCGTCGGGCTGGAAGGCTTCGACCTTGACCTCGGAGACGGCGTCAACGGGTGGGTTGTAAGCGACGCGGCGGTTGCGGGTCATGTCGGGTGCGCCGTCGAGCAGTAGTTCGTTTGACTGGGCTTGACCGCCGCCCATCGAGAAGCCCGCCGGGCCGCCGTTGTCGAAGGGGCGGGTGAAGCGAGGGTCGCTGGCGGGGGTCACGCCGTAGGCGAGCTGCGCCAAGGTGAGCGCGGTGCGACCGTTCATCGGCATGCTTTCAATTTGATTGGACGAAATGACCTGGCCCACACTCGCGGTAGCAGTCGAGAGGAGGCCGACGTCGGCGGTGACGGTGACCGATTCGGTTTGGCTGCCGACCTGGAGCGTGACGTCTTGCGTCAAGCGCTGATTGGTGGAGATCTGTATGCCGGATTGGGTGAACTTCTTGAACCCGCTTGCGTCGACCACGAGTTGATAGGGACCGGGAGCCAGGAAGGGGAGGGCGAATTCGCCATCGGTACTGGTGGAGGCTTCGGCCTTGGCACCGGTGGCGGTTTGGGTAGCGACGACTTTTGCGCCGGGTACAGAGGAGCCGGAAGGGTCAGTGACCCGACCGGAGAGCGTGGAACGGAATTCTTGGGCGAGAGATAGCGCGCACAGGGCAACCATCAGAGACATGATTCGCAACATATGCCTGGATTCTATACCAGTTCGGGTGCTGGACGTCGGGAGCAATGCAGCACCGGATACAGCCACTATCTGTTGGGGTTGATTAACATTTGACTACAAGATACTGCGATGCCCTTTACTTTGCTCCGTTGCTGTTCTAGGCTGGAGAAGTCTCCCCCGACGCTTGGCTACGCTGGTTGAATTGCTGGTGTTTTTGGCTTGGCGATCTTATTTTTCTTGCGGGGGACAATCCATTGCTCAAACTGAAACGGCTGGAATTGCAGGGCTTTAAGTCCTTCTGCGATCGCACGGAGATGCGTTTTGCAGGTGACGGGGTAGCCGCCATTGTCGGTCCGAACGGGTGCGGCAAGTCCAATTTGAGCGATGCCATTAGCTGGGTGCTGGGTGAGCAATCGGCGAAGAGTCTGCGCGGCGGGCGCATGGAAGACGTGATCTTCGCCGGGACCAAAGACCGCAAGCCGCTGGGGATGGCGAGCGTCACGATGACGATGGTGGATTCCGACGGAAGCTATCTGGAGCGGGTGTTGCCATCGGAGAAGCCGACCGAAGAAGGGGAAGCGCCGGCCAAGGCGAAGACTTCGCGCGAGATCACGATCACGCGGCGGCTGTACCGGTCTGGCGATAGCGAGTACCTGATTGACGGCAAGCTGGCGCGGCTGCGGGACATCCAGGATGTCTTTATGGGTTCGGGATTGGGACCGGAGAGCTACGCGATTATCGAGCAGGGCCGCATCGGGCAGATCTTGTCGAACAAGCCGATGGATCGCCGCGCGATTATCGAAGAGGCTGCCGGAATCACAAAATTCAAGACGCGGCGAAGGTTGGCCGAGAGCCGACTGGAGAGCGCGCGGCAAAATCTGAACCGTGTCTTCGACATTCTCGAAGAAGTGGGGCGTCAGGTGAACAGTCTGAAGCGGCAGGCTGCCAAGGCCAAGCGCTATGAAGAGCTCAAGGGCGAGTTGGATGTGCACGTCAAGCTGGTGCTGTCCAATCGGTTCCGCTACTTGGAGCGCGAGGCCGCCAAGGTGGCCCTGGACCTGAGTGAATCGTCCAACGCGTATAACGAAGTGGCCGCGAGCCTGACCGCCAAGGACGCTGAGCAGCAGAAGCTGCAGGCTCACTTCTTTGAGATTGAATCGGCGTTGACGGCGTCGCGTAAGCAATTGGCGGAGCTGCAGTTGGAGGCCGAGCGCACGCGCGGCAAGCTGACGAGCCAGTCGCAGCAGATCGCCAACATTGATCAGCGTCTGGGCCAGAACGAGGCCGAAGTTGGCCTTCTCGAGACGCGGCTGACTGAACTGAAGGCCGAGATTGAAGCCGCGCAAACGGAAGCCGCCGCGCTTGGCGCGCAAGTGGAGCACCTGCGCGCGCAGGTTAACGAGAAGGGGACGCAGCGGGACGGGCTGTCGGGCCAATTGCGTGAGCGCGCGAGCCAGTTGGAGCGCAATCGTCAAATGATTTTTGGCTTGCTGGGAGAAGTGAACCGGCTGCGGAATCAGTTGACGCAAGTGGAGACTCAGCAGCAGGGTGTCACGAAAAACGTCGAACGGGCGACGCGTGAAGAGACCGAGGCTCAGGCCGAGAGCGAGCGTCTTGAGAAGATCCGCGGCGAACTGAGCGAGAAGCTGAGCGCGCGGCAGATGACGCTGGAGAACATTGCCGACCGGCGTAAGTACGTCGAGACGGAACTGACGACGCGGCGCCAACAGGTGACCGATACGCGGCGGCAGCAGGATGTGCTGCGCACGGAGACGTCGCGCTTGAAGGCGCGGCGCGATTCGCTCGACGACATCATTAACCATCGCAGCTACACCACCGATTCGGTGAAGAAGTTGTTTACGGCGATCGGCAAGGGGCAAGCAACGGGCTTGAAGCCGATGGGCGTGCTGGCGGATTTCATCGAAGTGGAAACGGCCTATGAAAAGGCGACGGAAGAGTTTCTGGTTGAAGAGCTTGAGTACGTTGTGGTGGACACGTGGGAGGATGCGCAGCGCGGCATCCAGTTGATGAAGCAGGAGTTGGAAGGCCGGGCGACTTTTCTTGTGCATCCGGCGCCGGAATCGCATTTCTCGCGCGGCCCGGTGCAGGAGCCGCCGGTGGGTCCGGAGACCGGGATTGTTGGGCGGCTAAGCGACGTGCTGAAGATGACCAACGGTTTCCGCTATGCGCCGACGGAGTTGTTGCCGCGCTTGACGCGGTGTTTCCTGGCCGAGAATCATGAGGCCGCGCAGCGGCTTGCATTGCAATACCCGGACGTCTATTTCTTGTTGCCTGACGGGGTTTGCTATCACGGCTATGCGGTGACTGGCGGCAAGAAGAGTTCCAGTGGACCGCTTGGTTTGAAACGCGAGCTGAAGGAACTGACGGCCCAGCATCATTTGAAGCAGATCGAGCTGGAGAAGACCTCCACGTTGTTGCAGCAGTTGGAAGGCGAGCAGACGGTGTTGGCGGCCGACCTTGAGAAGTTGCGGCAAGAGCAGCAGCAAGAAGAGAAGAGCGCATTGGTGCTGGATCAGGAGCAGCGGCAATTGGCCACGGACGTACAACGGGCGGCCCGCTTCTTGTCGAACGCGCGGGTTGAGCTGGATAGGCTGGCCAATGAGGGCAAGCGGCTGGCGGAGCTTCGCGAGAATTTAGAGAAGGGCAGCGCCGAGAAGGACGTGGCGCGCTTGGCGTTGGAGGCGGCGCTTGAGGCGGAGCGCGGCGCACTGGATCAATTGCAGCAGCAGTTTAACGCGGCCAATGAAGAGCATTCGACATTGCGGGCGCAGTTGGCCAGCGTCGATGAACGGTTGCGCGGGGCCACCGGGGCGGCGCAGCGCATTGGAAACAGCTTTAATGAGCAGGCCAGCCGGCGCAACTACTTGTCGGCCGAAATGGAGCGCTTGGGCGTGAGCCGGGCGCAGTTCTTGAACGACAACATCGAACTGGACGCGCGCGCAACCGACCTTGCGGCAAAGATCGAAGCGGCCGGAACGCAGGTGGGCGGTCTGGCCAAAACGGAAGAAGAAGTGCGCGCACACATGGCGGCGCTTGAGGACGAACTGCGCGGGCTGCGGCTAAGCGCGGCTGGTTTGTCTGAGAAGCGGCAGCAAGCCGAGGTTGAGCTCGTGCGCAAGCAGAGCGACTTGAAGCACCTGGACGAAATGTGCCAGAAAGAAGTCGGCATCGCGGTGTCGGAGTTGGCGGCGGGCGAGGAGGCGATTCTCGACGAAACGCAACTGGCCGACGCCGAGGAGAAGTACAACGAGGTGCGGCGCAAGATCGAAGCGTTGGGCCCGGTGAATACGGCGGCGCTGGAGGAGTTTGAAGAGTCCCAGCAGCGCTACGACTTCTTGAACGCGCAGCGGCAGGACTTGCTCGATTCGATCAAGGACACCGAGAAGGCGATCCAGGAGATAGACGTCGAATCGAAGAAGCGTTTCCAGGACGCCTTTGACAAGATCAACGAATACTTCCGGGGCACCTACCAGATCCTGTTCAACGGCGGAGCGGGCGAGATGCGCCTGACCGATCCGACGAATGTGAACGAGAGCGGCATCGACATCATCGCTTCGCCCCCCGGCAAGCGGCTGCAGAACGTGCTGCTGTTGAGCGGCGGCGAGCGCGCGATGACGGCGATGGCGCTGTTGATGGCGATCTTCAAGTTCCAACCCAGCCCGTTCTGCGTGCTGGACGAAGTGGACGCGCCGCTGGACGAGGCCAACATCATCCGGCTCACCAAGCTGGTGAAGGAGATGTCGGACACGACGCAGTTTATTTTCATCACGCACGCCAAGCGCACGATGGAAGCGTCGGCTTCGATGTACGGCGTGACCATGCAGGAGCCGGGTGTTTCCAAGCTGGTCAGCGTCAAGTTCAACAGCGGGAACGAGCGCGTTCCCGCCCCCATTCCACCCCCCAGCCAAGACACGGCCGCCATTGCGTAATTGCTCCCGCGGAGAGAACAATTAACTCAATGTCGGTCCTCTTGGCATCTTCCAGGATGTGAATCTCGTTCTCATCCTGGGAGATCAATTGGATCTCTCGAACTCGGCTCTGGATGGTTTTGACCGTGACCGCGATGTAATCTGGATGGCAGAAGTGGCGTCTGAAGCCACCGTCGTCTGGAATCATAAGGCGCGCATCACCATTTTTCTATCCGCCATGCGGCACTTTCGCGACGAACTTCGCAAGCGCGGCTACACGGTCGATTATTACGAAAAGGAAGCCAGCTTTTCGAGCGCGCTGGCGAAGGCCGTCAAGAAGCATAAGCCGGCAAAGTTGATCGTGGCCGAGCCCGGCGAACACCGCGTCGTAGAAGAATTGCGGCAAAGCGCCGTTGCGCTGGAAGTGCGGGAGGACCGTCACTTTATGTCCAGCGTCGCGGACTTCCGAGCTCATGCCGAGGGGCGCAAGCAATTGCGAATGGAATACTTCTATCGCGAGATGCGACGGCGCTATAAGATCCTGATGGAGAAGGACAAGCCGGTGGGCGGGGAGTGGAATTACGACGCCGAGAATCGCGGCGGCTTTGCGAAGACGGGTCCAGGCTTGCTGCCCGGGCCGGTTGAATTCGCACCGGACAAGTTGACGCAAGCGGTGATTGCCTTTGTGGAGAAAGAGTATCCGGGGCATCCGGGGAGTCTGGACGCTTTTGATTGGCCGGTGACCGCCGCGCAGGCGAAGCTGGCGCTGGATGATTTTATCGCCAACCGATTGCCGCACTTTGGCACCTACCAAGACGCGATGTGGACCGGTGAGCCATGGCTGTATCATGCGCGGATCTCTTCGAGTTTGAACTTGAAACTACTGGACCCGCGTGAGGCTTGCGCCGCCGCTGAGGAGGCCTATGTGCGCGGGGACGCGCCCCTTGCGGCCGTTGAGGGCTTCATCCGCCAGATCCTGGGTTGGCGCGAATATGTTCGCGGCGTCTACTGGTTGCACATGCCCGGATACGACGAGAAGAACTCGATGGGCGCGATTGAGCCTTTGCCGGGCTTCTACTGGACCGGGGACACGTCGATGGAATGCCTGCGGCAGGCGATTGGCCAAACGCTGAAGCACGGCTATGCACACCACATCCAGCGACTGATGGTGACGGGCTTGTTTTCTTTGCTGTTGGGCGTGGATCCAAAGCGCGTGCATGAGTGGTATCTCGCTGTCTACGTTGACGCGGTGGAGTGGGTGGAGCTGCCCAACACGCTTGGCATGAGCCAGTTTGCCGATGGCGGCATTATGGCGTCCAAACCCTACGTGGCCACGGGCAAGTACATCCAGCGGATGTCGAACTATTGCACACATTGCAAGTACGATCCGGCGGAGTCCGTTGGCGAGACAGCCTGCCCATTTACGACGCTGTATTGGGACTATTTGATGCGGCATGAGACCAAGCTGACGAAGGTGGGCCGAATGGATATGCAGTTGCGCAATCTGATTCGCATCGAGCCTGCGAAGAGGGCGCAAATCCAAAAGCAAGCCGAAGAAATTAAGGAGTCTTACCGATGAAATATGTCGTTGCAGCTGGTTATGGCGGCATCGGCGGAGCGCTGGCTCGCCGGCTTGCGTCGCGCCGGCATGAACTACTGCTGCTAGGCCGCAACGCCGAAAAGCTGGCCGCGTTGTGCGCCGAGATCGGAGCGCAATCCGCGGTGCTCGATCTGACTCAGTTGGATGCAGTTGAAACAGCCGTAGCCGCGTTTGGTCCCATCGACGGAATCGTCAATTGCGCGGGCAGCATTCTGCTGAAGCCAGCGCACATCACCAGCGAGGCGGAGTTTCAACAGACAC
>JANXUM010000387.1 GCA_025356215.1 Bryobacter sp.
TGGTGGCGCGAGCGTAATCGATCAGGTGGTTTTCGATTAGCTCATTCCATTCCCACTTGGGCCCGAATTGTTCGCCGACGGCGATGGGCACTTTGACCTGGTGGCGGAGGGTGCGGTAGACGCCGGGGTTTTCGCTGCGAATCAGGTCTTCGACGAAGTAAGGCCTGAGCGGTTCAATACGATTGGCGAGGGCGATGGCGTCGGGCATGTCTAGCTCTGTATGGAAGTCGATACACCAGGCGCCGTCTTTACCGACTCCTTCGCGGACCTGTTTGCAAAGTTCAAAGACGCGGTTGACGTTGTCGAAACGGTCGACGGTGGAGCCGCCGCGGGTGTCGGTGGAGATTCGATAGGCGCGGTAGCCGGCATCTACGCAGGCCTTGGCAACTTCTTTGGGCGTACCCTGGGCCGGATACCCCGTCGAATAACATTCAACATAGTCACGGGATTGGCCGCCGAGTAACTGGTAAACGGGGACCCCCAGGGCTTTGCCTTTGAGGTCCCAGAGGGCGACATCGAGTGCGCCCAGGGCGTGGACTTTTTCGCGGCCGGCGGGGTAGAAGTAAGCGCGGTACATGGACTGCCAGAGGCGGTCTGTGCGGAAGGGATCTTCTCCGATGATCAGGCCCGCGCATTGCTCCATGGTGTCGCCGGCGCCACCCTCGCCTACGCCGATCAGACCGTTGTCTGTTTCGACGATGACCACGTTGGTGCTTTGGTTGAAGAGGGGCTGACGGGAGTTGGGGCGGCCAGCGGCGTCGGTGGGCGTCTTATAGTATCGGACGCGGGTAATCTTGGTTTTGGGAAGGCCGGCGGCGTCGGCGCGGTCGGCGAGGGAGGCGGTGGCGGCGGCGGCCGCGCAGGCTTGGAAGAAGGCTCGACGATTCATGTTGGGGCAAGTGTATCAAAGAGCGTTAATGATGGAAGGCCAGGATTTCTGATAGGCTCAACCGCATATGCAACTCAGCAAAATGATTCAATCGGCATTGCTCATGGGCGTGCTTTCGATGACGATGATGGCGGCGGATGTCGCAGGCAAGTGGACGGCGGAAGTACCGGGACGCGACGGCGCAACGATGAAGCAGGCGATGGTATTTACCGTCGACGGCAAGAAGCTAAGCGGTACGGTGGCTGGCGGACAGGGTGAGCCGGCGAAAATCGAAGACGGAATGATCGACGGCGATACGGTGACCTTCAAGGTGAACCGCGAGTTTAACGGCAACAAGATGACCTGGACTTACACCGGCAAGGTGAGTGCGAACGAAATTGCGTTCAAGCGCGAAGGCGGACGCGCGCCGCTGGAGTTTACGGCCAAGCGCGACAAGTAAGTCCTACGTTCGGTTCGACCGCCGCTGTAAACTATCCTCATGTCAGAACACCCGAAACCCGAGCAGATCTTTGGAATGATGATGGCCTATCAGCAAAGCGCGGCGCTGAAGGCGGCGGTCGAGATCGATCTTTTTAGCGCAATTGGCGAGGGCCTTGGGACGCCTTCGACAATGGCTGAACGTTGCCAAGCCTCTGAGCGGGGCGTGCGGATTCTGGCCGATTTCTTTTGCGTACACGGGTTGTTGACGAAGCATGAGGGCGTATATGGGTTGACGCCGGACGCAGCCTTGTTTCTCGATCGCAAGTCGCCAGCCTATATGGGTGGGATGACGGGTTTCCTGGGGGCTAAGCAGATTCGCGGGCAGTTTGACGCGTTGACCGAGGCAGTGCGGAAGGGCGGAGTAGCGGCGACGGCTTCGGGATCGACAGAGGACGAGTATGAGGGTTGGGTGGATTTTGCGAAGTCCATGGAAGCGATGATGGGGCCGGCGGCGCAGCAGATTGCGGCGTTGGTGAATGGCGGCAAGAGCGATCCGATGGAGGTGTTGGATGTGGCGGCGTCGCACGGCATGTTTGGATTTTCGATTGCCAGGCAGAACCCGGCGGCGAAGATCACGGCCCTGGACTGGGAGAACGTTTTGGCGGTGACGAGGGCCAACGCGGAGCGGTGGGGAGTGAGCGATCGGGTGACGACCATCGCGGGGGACGCGTTTGCGGTGGATCTGGCAGGACCCTACGATGTGATCCTGCTGACCAACCTGCTACATCACTTTGACCACGCGGCGAATGTGCGGTTGTTGAAGCGGATGAGGGCCGCGCTGAAACCGGGCGGACGGGTGATCACGCTGGAGGCGGTGCCCAATGAGGATCGGATTTCACCGCCGATGCCAGCGACTTTTTCGCTGGTGATGCTGGCGTCCACCCCGACCGGGGATGCGTTTACGTTTGCCGAATTTGACCGGATGTTTGCCGAGGCCGGATTTGCGAAGAGCACTCTGGTGGGGCTGCAGATGTCTCCGCAATCGCTGATTGTGAGTGTCTGATCGCCGCCATTCGGCTATTTGCGGCGTCTGGCAGCGAAGAATGCGGCGGCGAGGCCCAGTGCCGCCATGCCAGCGGTCGCGGGTTCGGGAACTCCCGAGATGATAACGCCATTGGTAAATTCGACGGCGGTGGAAGGACCGGCGGTGGCAAATCGGGCGGCAGCGCCGTCGCCGGCAGTGAAGAAATTCGCAAGCCAAGCTTGTTGAGTGGCGTCACCGGCCTCCCCGGCCAGCAACCGGGAAATGAAATCGTTGTGGCGGGTATTGGGGAAGACCGAGCTGAACTTGATCCCGGCGGCGGACTGAGCGAAGGCGTCATTGCTGAAAAATACGATGTGGGTCTTGCCGTCCCCACCGCTGAGCGAGGGAAGGTCAAGGCCGACGATCAGCGAAAAGGTCGGGATGAACGGAGCGAGGTGGGAAAGCAACTGCTGGCCGCTCCCCGCAACGGAGTACGGGAAGTCAAGGTTGGCTTGAGTCCCGTCGGTCTCGAAAATCGCGATGTTTGTCACTGCGTTCCCGTTGAGCGTTCCCGAGCCCAGATTCAGGTTGTAATTGACTTGAAAGCTGCTGGCGGAGAGCGAGAGCGTCAGGCCGACGGCGAGAAGAGTCGCGCGAAGTAAGGGAAACATTCGAATTAAGTCCTTGAGTTCGTGAATATTGCTGCACTAGGCGATCGAGGCGGCGTCGATTGAGGCAATGCGGACCACGACGCGAGAGGATTGCTGGTTGCGCCCCTCGACGTAATGTTCGCCGACGGCCGTGACGAGAATCGATACGGTTTGGCCGCGAACATAGAGAGTGACGCCCTTCTTTGTCTCCATGCCGGATCGGAGGATCGAGAGCATCGAATCGGTGGCGGGGTTGGGTTGGGCCGCGGCAACGCCGGCGGCGAGGAAGAAGGGGATGGATCTGCGTGTCATATTGAAAGTCTCTTTCTTACATGCGAGAACCGGAAGAGAAACCGATCACAGTTGCGAAATTTCGTTTCGATATACTCACGGCTAATGAAAAAGGCATGGATTGCGTTGGTTGTTATTTGTTTTTCGGTGAGCGGGCAATCGCCGGTGGACCGCTTTGGCATGGAGCGCTGGATGAAAGAGCTGTCGAATTGGGGACGGTGGGGGGCCAAGGACCAATTGGGCGCGGCGAACCTGATTACGCCCCAAACACGGCGAGCCGCGGCGGCGCTGGTACAAGAAGGCTTTTCGGTGTCGCTATCGCGGGACGCGGACATGGTAGCCGCGGTGGACAATGGCAGGCCGTTCGGTCACAAGATGATGACGACCGGAATGGAAGCTGGCGAGATGTTTGCGACGGACACTTACACGATCAGTTTTCATGGCGCGGCGCTGACGCATATGGACGCGATGTCGCATACGGGCTACGCGGGCAAACTTTATAACGGTTACTCGCAGCGCGAAATTGACGGCACCGGGGCGCACCAACTGGCG
>JANXUM010000430.1 GCA_025356215.1 Bryobacter sp.
GACGCCCCCGGGCGCCTCCCCCCGCCCCACTGCCATCAAACCGCGGCCCCCCGCCCCTCGTCCCCTGCTGCCCGCTACCCAAGCCCCGCCCCCCGGCCCCCAGTCCTCTCGCGCCTCCCTCGCGCCGCTCACGCTCGCAGAGCCGGCTGATCTCCCCGCGGCCACCTTTGCCCCTCTGGCCGTCCCAGCTCCCGATCCGTCTCCCACGCCCGACGCCCCTCTAAAGCCCATCACCGGCATCTGGCTCCACGCCATCGATCCCAAAGACAAACCGGCACAATGGGCCTTTGCCGCCGACTACGTCGAGCTTCGTCTCCAAGAGACAAATGGCGAGATCATCGGCGCCTACCGTTCCCGCTATCGCGTCCCCAATCAAGTGCGGCAACCGGAAGTTGCCTTTCGTTTTCGCGGCCCCGCCAACGGCCGCGAGTTTGAGTGGGAAGCCACCGGCGGCGCCCGCGGTAAGATCCTCCTAAAGATCCAAGGCGACAACGTCATGGAGGCCACTTGGCGCGTCGCCAGAGGTGACGTCAACGGCCTCGCCGCCGGCTCGGCCACTCTCGTCCGCCGTCTGGACTAAAGCTCCGCGTTAGCATTGAAAAACACCCATGAAGATTCTCGTTTGCGGCGGTGCCGGTTTCATCGGCAGCCATGTTTCCAAAGCCATAGCCGTTGCCGGCCACCAGCCCGTCGTTTTTGACAACCTCTCCGCCGGCCACGAATGGGCTGTCCAATGGGGCCCCCTGGTCAAAGGCGATCTCGGCGACCCCCAGGCCATCGAGTCCGCCCTCCGCCAACACTCCATTGAGGCCGTGGTCCAACTCGCCGGCTCCATCAACGTCGGCGAGAGCATGACCAACCCCGGCAAATACTTCCGTAACAACTTCTCCATCAGCACCAACCTGCTGGAGGCCATGGACGCCGTCGGCGTCCGTAACATCGTCTTCAGCTCCACCGCAGCCGTGTACGGAATCCCCGATGCAAGCCCCATCCCTGAGGACGCCCCCAAGCGCCCGATCAATCCTTATGGCGAAGCCAAATACTTCGTCGAACGTCTCCTCGATTGGTATACCCGTTCGCGAGGCTTCCACTGCCTCGCCCTGCGCTATTTCAACGCGGCCGGTGCCGACCCCAGTGGCCAAATCGGCGAGATGCACACGCCCGAGACGCACCTGATTCCGTTGGTCATTTACGGAGCTCTGGGCAAGCGCCCGCCAGTGAAAGTCTTTGGCACAGACTACCCCACCCCAGACGGCACTGCCGTCCGCGACTACATCCACGTCACAGACCTGGGCCACGCCCACGTCGCCGGCCTCAACTATTTAGCGGCGGGCAACCCCAGCACAGCGGTCAACCTGGGCACCGGCACAGGAGTCAGCGTCCTGGAGGTTCTCAAAGCCGCCGAAAAAGCAGCGGGCAAGCCGATCCCCCACGAGCTCTTCTCGCGCCGCGAGGGCGACCCCCCCGCCTTGGTTGCAAAGTCTGATTTAGCGCAACAAGTGCTCGGCTGGACAGCCAAACATTCCGGCATCGACGAAATCGTCCGCGACGCCTGGGTATGGAGCGAAAAAGCCCTTCGCGACGGCCGTTATCAGGAGTAGGCCACTCCGATACTTGGCTTCAAATGTCATTACGGCCCGACGTACAGTAACTGCCTCGAATCGCCTCTGTTGAACCCGTCCAGATCGGCGCACCCAAGCCCAGTGCCCCTGGCCCAACTCGACCAATCATCTGGCGCCTCATACCCGCGGGCGGCTCCAACTCTTACCGAACAATTTCAATCGCACCGCCTAGCCCGCATTTCTCACCACGGCCCCCAAGGCGAGCCTGTTGACTAACAAGCGGCGGATACTTGCCAACAGGGGCTTCCCTCAGGGTGACCCCTGTTTGGGTTTCCGGTTCGAAGTTGTCAAAGATCTGGGGTCTGGCCGAGTCAGCAACGCAAGGCAAGTTCAGCTTGCCGGAACCCACTTGGCATCGGGTAGGAACGGGGCAGCGACACACATATCTTGCGCCGCAGCGTCCGCGGCTGTGCCATGGCCAGATCCGTACCCGCGAGAGCCTGTTCCCGCAAACCCCTGAGCAGCGTTTAGGCGAACCTCGACAGATACAACCGCTCATACAGCGCACGACCTTCATGCTGTTCCGGCCCAAGGCTCGTCACGATAAAGCGCGGGTTCTCTTTGCCGGCAATGGCAGTGAGCTAACTCAGCCACCGCTTGCTTCGAAAAATGCTCTTCAAACTCCAATCGTTCTTGGATACCCTCCGTCGAAGCGAAGGCTTCTCTCCTTTGTCCTCAATTCAGTCATGCCATCGCTGGAGGCCTTTTGCTCGTGATTTGTGAGAAATCCGGGCTAGAGGCGATCGCGACATTGCCCACGCGCACCAGACTCACAATCTCGCGCGCCGCCGCCAACTCACCTTGGCGCTCGATCATGCGCAGCTACAACCGGCCGAAGCACTCCGGCATCCGTGTGAATCCGTGGGCCAAACAAAGCGTCTCAACATTTTGGTTCACAGCAATTCCCCACTTTCTCACGCTGATTCTAAATGACTTCCACCCCGCCCCCGCCACTCTCCACAAATCGACACCCCAAAATAGTCACCAATGAGAATTCAGCGACTGACCGACAGCCCGGCGCGGCCACAGCTCACGCCACAGGTCATGCCACAGCTCCCATCCATCGCCCAATGGGCCCAAACCGCCCTCAACTTCACCCCAGACCCCCAGCAAGCCAGAGCCCTCGACCTAACCCACCGCCGCATCGCCGTCAACTGTTCCCGTCAATGGGGCAAGTCAACAACGGCCGCCGTCCGCGCCCGCTACCACGCCATCCACAACCCCCATTCCGAAACCATCATCGTCGCCCCCTACCAACGCCAATCCGCCGAACTATTACGCAAAATCACCAGACTCGCCGCTCAACTCCCCAAGCTCCGCTTCCGCTCCGACGGAGCCAACCGCCATGCCCTCCAGGCCCCCAACGGCGCTCGCATCCTCGCCCTCCCGGGTAAAGAAGAAAGCATCCGCGGCTTCAGCAAAGTCTCGCTCCTGATCGTCGATGAAGCCGCCTACGTGCCAGACTCGCTCTACTACGCCGTCCGCCCCTTCCTCGCCGCCAGCCCCAACGCAAGCCTGCTGCTCATGTCCACTCCCAATGGCGACTCCGGTTTCTTCCACCACGAGTGGACCCACGGCCAAGGCTGGACAAGAATCACCGTAATGGCGCCAGACTGCCCCCGCATCCCCGCAACCTTCCTCGCCGAAGAGCAAGCCACCATGCCCGCCAACATCTTTCGCCAGGAATATATGTGCGAATTCCTGTCCCACCAAAGCGCGGTCTTCAATCGTGACTTAGTGGATCGCTTCTTCTCGCACAACAACTTCGGCCAAATCCCCAATATCCTACTGGACCCCGCCGCATGACCAGAACGATCATCAAGCAAGCCATCCTTGGCCTCGACCTGGGTCAATCGCAAGACCCCACCGCCGCCGCCCTCCTCCTCAACATCGATCAAACACAGTCGCCTTACAACTGGATAGACTCGACCCACCCCACCGTCAATCACTGGCGCTTGGCGTCCACCAAGGTCTGGCCCCTCCAAAGCCCCTACACCCAGGTGGCGGCCCACCTCTACAAAATCTGCAAAAGCATCCAATTACAACACCCCACAACGCCGCTCATCTTACTGGCGGACGCAACCGGAATCGGCCGCCCCACTCTTGAGATCATCCACAAAGAATTCACTTCCCACAGCAAGCCCAGCCCGGCGCGAATCGAAGGAATCGTCTTCACCGCCGGCACCACGGTCACAGAAACCAAGCACCCCGCCCTGCCGGTCGACTTATTCCAGGTCCCCAAACTGGACCTGATCCAGACGCTTTTACAGGCGATGGAAAGCAACCAACTCCAACCCGCCCCCGGCTTGGCGGATCAGCATATTCTGGCGGCCCAACTCAAAAGCCTGCGCTACGCAAGCAGCCGCTCCACAGGCCAGACGACAGTCGAGGTAACCCATTCCACAAAGTCCCCCGAAATCGCCAACGCCGACCTGGTGATGGCCCTGGCCATGGCCGCTTGGCGCATGAAATCTCTCCACCCCGCCACCCGCCAAGACTTCCCCCAGCGCCTCCCCGGCTTCTGACCCAACCTCAACCCTTAACGGAGTTCTGTCAACTGTTCCACGCTGAGCCCGGCCTCGTTGAGAATCTGTCGGAGCGTTCCAGGCCTCAAAACCTTGTGATCGGGAATCACCACCCTTGCGTAGGGATCGTCCCTGCGGAAGATCATGTGGCTTCCCTTTTGCCGTTGGTAAACGAATCCAATCCGCTCCAGCACCCGTCGCAATTCGCGGCCCGAAAGATCCGTGGGCAGCGCCATCAGCGAGTGCCGGTCATCAACTCGACGTACTCCACTGAATCCTCCACGGGAACCGGATCGCCCGATAGACGACAATCTTCGACGTAGAGGTCTATCGCTTCGTGAATATTGCGCAGTGCCTCTTCGCGGTCGTCTCCTTGCGATACGCAGCCGGGAAGGACTGGAACCGAGGCGACAAATCCGCCGTCCGCTTCGCGCTCCAGGATTACCGTATATTTCATAGGGGCTGCTCCGTTAAACCCTCAGTCTACAGGTTTTGGCGAAACCGATCCAGCACCACTCTCAATAAGCATCTTCTTCAAACCCTTTATCTATGCCACCCAGATGACACGCCAAGTCCGGACCGATATCAGAACATAAGCCGTGCGGCAGGTTGCAGCACGCAAACCGCGGAAGTCGGCCCGGTAGCCGACACGGATTGACACATTGTGCCAAAGACGGTTTGATTATCTATGGCTACTACCCGTACCACTGTCAACGTTTCGATAACACCAGAACTGGATGCGTTCCTTCAGGCGCGGGTGAAATCTGGCCGCTATCAAACGACAAGCGAAGTGGTTCGGGAGGCATTGCGTCTCCTTGAGCGGCACGAACTAGAACGCGATCAAACATTTCAGCGCCTAAAGGCCAAGCTGGAACAAGGAGCGGCAGAAGCTGAACTTGGTGAACTCTTGGACGGCGACGAAGTCTTTGAAGAACTGCGTGACATGATCGAAGAACGCCGCCGTTCTCGGGCCGTAAATCAGTGAGGAAGCCCTTCGTCCTTACCCCGACGGCAAAGGCTGACCTTCGCGATATCCTCCTCGACCTTGCCGAAGATTTTAACAGCGGCAATCTTGCGAGAAACCGATAAACTGACTCTCATGCGGACACACCCAGCTCGTCACTCGGCCGGAAACCAAGCGGAAGCCAAGAGCCGAGGCTCGGGACGAAACTTGTCCTCCAAAGCGTGGGCACCATGGTGCCGCGCATCACTGCGGCGAAGCCACGGATCTGGTGCTTTTGATTCCGCCTCAGCGCTTCCGGTCGATCCCACCGGGCTTCACAAGCGGGAACTCGAAACCGAACTGCCTTCCGCAAGCCGCTGACTGAACATGGCAGCCAATACAACCGAACTCGAAAAGCGCCTCTGGGGTGCCGCCGACGAACTCCGGGCCAATTCCAAATTGAAATCGTCAGAGTACAGCGTTCCTGTGCTCGGCCTCATCTTTCTTCGTTACGCCGACCACAAGTTCGCCAAAGCCAAGGAAAAGTTTGCAAGCCAGGGAAGCGGACGCCGCACCATTGGCAAAGCCGACTACCAAGCGCAAGGAGTCCTGTTCCTGCCAGAAACTGCCCGGTTCTCGAACCTGTTGAACCTACCGGAAGGTGCGGACATTGGCAAGGCCATCAACGATGCGATGAGGGCCATCGAAGCCGACAATGAGGACTTGAAGGACGTTCTTCCTCGGACGTACAACCGCCTCGACAAGGAACTGGTCGTCTCGCTCCTGAAGAACTTCGCCGCCGTGCCGATGGACATTGAAGGCGATGCGTTCGGGAAAATTTACGAATACTTCCTCGGCAAGTTCGCCATGACCGAAGGGCAGAAGGGCGGCGAATTCTTCACTCCAACCAGCATCGTCAAACTGATCGTCGAAATCATTGAACCCTACCAAGGCCGCATCTTCGACCCGGCGTGCGGCTCTGGCGGCATGTTCGTCCAGAGCGCCGAATTCGTAGAACGCCACAAGAGAAGAACCACGGACATTTCAATCTATGGACAGGAGAAGGTTGATGAGACCATCCGCCTCTGCAAGATGAACCTCGCCGTCCACGGTCTCTCTGGCGACATCAAGCAGGGCAACACGTACTACGAGAACATCCACAAGAGCGTTGCTACGTTTGACTTCGTGATGGCGAATCCACCGTTCAACGTCAACGGAGTAGATAAGGAGCGGTTGAAGGAAGATCAACGCTACCCGTTCGGTTTACCCAAAACCGATAACGCCAACTACCTCTGGATTCAGGAGTTCTATTCGGCTCTCAATGACAAGGGACGAGCCGGGTTCGTCATGGCGAATAGCGCAGGTGACGCAAGAGGATCGGAGATGGAAATCCGGCGTCAGTTGCTTCAGGCAAATGCTGTTGACGTGATGATATCCGTTGGGCCGAATTTCTTCTACACGGTCACGCTGCCATGTACGCTGTGGTTCTTTGACCGGGGCAAGAGGGGCACGAAACGCAAGGATCAAGTGCTGTTCATCGACGCACGCCATATCTTCCGCCAGATTGACCGGGCGCATCGAGATTGGACGCCGGATCAGGTTGAGTTCTTAGCCAACATCGTGCGATTGTACCGGGGCGAAGCGGTTGAGACTGACGCCGGGAGCAAGGCGTTGATTGACGAGATGTTTCCGAATGGCTCGTACAGCGATGTTCTTGGACTGTGCAAAGTCGCCACGATTGCCGATATCGAGGCGCAGGGATGGAGTCTGAATCCAGGGCGCTACGTTGGCGTGGCGGAACGTGCAGCGGATGACTTTGAGTTCGCAGTGCGGTTGCAAGAACTGAACGAAGAATTGGAGACGCTTAACAACGAGGCCCAGGAACTCGAACAAGTCATCGCCCACAACATCGCCACGCTTCTGGAGGGAAAGTATGGCAATGTGGCCCATTAGAGTGATGGCTAGTCTGTGCGACGTAACCTCTAGCAAGAGAGTCTATGCGAAGGATTTGTGTGCTGCTGGCGTTCCTTTTCTTAGAAGTACGGAAATCATCGAAAAGCTAAACGGACAAGAAGCGCACTCCAACCCATTGTTCATTTCCGAAGAGCATTTTCAAGAAATCTTTCGGACTGTGGGTGCGCCATTGAAGGACGACCTCCTCCTGACGTCACGGGGTACTCTTGGCGTTCCATACATCGTCAAGGCCACGGACAGATTCCATTTTGCAGACGGCAATTTGACGTGGTTTAGACGCTTCAAAGACCTCAATAGCCGATTCTTAAAATACTTCTTGTTGTCGCCAAGAGGCAAGGCTGAACTTAGCAAATGCGTGATCGGGTCAGCGCAGTCCGCATACACGATCAGTGCGCTCAAGAACATCGCAGTGCCGCTTCCACCGCCTGCGATGCAGGACCGCATCGCCTCCATCCTTTCCGCCTACGACGATCTGATCGAGAACAACACCCGGCGCATCAAGATTCTCGAAGACATGGCACAGATGCTCTACCGGGAATGGTTCGTCAACTTCCGCTTTCCCGGCCACGAGAAGGTGCGGATGGTGGAGTCGGAATTGGGGCCGATACCGGAAGGGTGGTCTGCCCCAACTTTGGAAGAAGTTCTGGAGTACAACATCGGTGGTGGATGGGGCGAAGAGCAAGCATCAGACGAGTTCTGCATCCCGGCTTACGTCATAAGAGGAACCGACATTCCGGGCGCTCGTCACGGTTCTGTTGGCAATTGCCCACTCCGTTGGCATAAGGAATCGAACTTCAGGTCCAGGAAACTTCAGGCTGACGATTTGGTCTTCGAGGTTTCGGGTGGGAGCAAAGGGCAACCCGTAGGCCGCTCGTTGGTTGTGAGGGAAACGCTCTTAAGCCAATTTGATCGGGACGTGATCTGTGCAAGTTTCTGCAAGCTGTTGCGCCCCAAGACCGGGATGTCAGCAGCACTTTATTGTTTTCTGATCGAAGCTTATACGAACGGTTCCATTGAAAAATATCAAGTCCAATCGACTGGCATCTCAAATTTCAAGTTCACCGCTTTCGTGAACGAAGTGCGGATGCCGTTGCCTCCTACGTCCGTCATGGCCCGATTCAAAGAGGTTGTTATGCCAATGCAGGACGCCGTGGCTGTCTTTGGGAAGCGTAATGCCAACCTTCGCACCACGAGAGACTTCCTTCTGCCCAAGCTCATTTCTGGGGAAGTTCCTGTTGAAGCCGCCGCCGAACCCATGGAGCAGACTGCGTGAGCTACCTCAACCCGGACTCCGAAGACGCCGCCATCGAACAACCCACGATTGCTCTCTTCGCAGAGTTAGGATGGGAGACCCTGAACTGCTACCACGAGACTTTTGGGCCGCTTTCTCTGTTGGGCCGGGAAACGATGGCCGACGTGGTGCTGCCAAATCGTCTCAAAGCCGCCGTCGAAAAGTTGAATCCTGACATCTCGCCCAACGCCATCGAAATCGCCGTTCAGGAGTTGACCAAGGACCGCAGTGCGATGAGTGCCGCCAGAGCAAATCAGGCGGTCTACCGAGTCCTGAAAGATGGCGTCAAGGTCACATGCAGGAAAGATGACGACGAGGAAGAGTCAGTCGAAATCGTCAAGGTGATCGACTGGACCAACCCGGAGGTCAACGACTTCTTCCTGGCCTCGCAATTTTGGATCAGCGGCGACTACGGCAAGAAGCGTGCCGATCTCGTTGGATTCGTCAATGGCATCCCGCTCGTTTTCATCGAACTGAAGGCATCCCACAAGAAGCTCGAACTCGCATACCAGAAGAACCTGTCCGACTACAGAGACACCATTCCACAGGTGCTCTGGTACAACGCCGTCATCATCCTGTCGAACGGATCTAAAGCCAGGATCGGCAGCATGACAGCAGGGTTCGAGCACTTCTCTGAATGGAAGAAGATTGACGACGAAAAGGAATCCGGCCTCATCAGCCTGGACACGATGATCCGTGGCGTCTGCGAAAAGCGAAAGCTCCTGGACCTCGTGGAGAATTTCACGATCTACAACGAGGCGAAGGGCGACCTGACGAAGCTCGTCGCCAAGAACCACCAGTTCCTTGGCGTGAACAATGCCATCGCCGCCGTCGAACGGATCAAAGAGAACCGAGGCAAGATCGGCGTCTTCTGGCATACGCAAGGTTCCGGCAAGAGCTATTCGATGGTCTTCTTTTCACAGAAGGTCTTGCGGACGATTCCCGGCAATTGGACCTTCGTGATCGTCACCGACCGTGAAGACCTGGACGGCCAAATCTACCGTAACTTCGCCAATACCGGGGCAGTGCTCGAAGATGAAAAACGAGTTCGAGCAGACAGCGCCGTAAGTTTGAAACGGATGCTGAATGAAGAAGACCATCGCTACGTCTTTACGCTCATCCAGAAGTTCCGCACCGAGCACGGTGAACGCTACCCGGTGCTTTCAACACGAACCGATATCATCGTGATCACCGACGAAGCGCACCGCAGCCAGTACGACATCTTCGCCGCCAACATGCGGAGTGCCCTGCCCAACGCCGCATTCATCGGTTTTACTGGAACGCCGCTGATGGCCGGGGAAGAACTGACCAAGGAAGTTTTCGGCGAGTACGTTTCGGTCTACAACTTCAAAGAATCCGTGGACGACGAGAACACGGTTCCGCTTTACTACGAGAACCGCATCCTAGAAGTCCAGCTTGTAAACGACGACCTGAACGAGGAGATGGCGGCGATCATCGAGGATGCAGACCTGGACGACGATCAGCAAACGAAGCTGGAGCGCAATTTCAAGAATGAGTATCAACTCATCACCAGGGAAGACCGCCTGGAACGGATTGGGGAGGACATCGTGGCGCATTTTATGGGCCGTGGTGTTCTTGCCAAATCGATGGTCATCTCGATTGACAAGGCGACGGCAGTTCGCACTTTCGACAAGGTGCAAAAGCACTGGAAGGTTGCCATCGAAAAACTGCGGAAGGAAGCAGCCGTTGCCGATCCGATGGACAGGCCGGAACTCGAACAACGGCTCAAGTATTTTGAGGAAACCGACATGGCCGTGGTGGTTTCCCAATCGCAAAACGAGATCGAAGAGTTCAAGAAGAGGGGCCTGGACATCGCCTCCCACCGCAAACGGTTTGTGAAGGAAGACCTGGAGTCCAAGTTCAAAAAAGACGACGATCCGCTCCGCATCGTGTTCGTGTGCGCCATGTGGATTACTGGATTCGACGTGCCGTCGTGCTCCACCATCTACCTGGACAAGCCGATGAAGAACCATACGCTGATGCAGACCATCGCACGAGCGAACCGTGTGTTCCGTGATAAGCAGAACGGCCTGATCGTGGACTATGTGGGTGTGTTCCGCAATCTCCAGAAGGCGCTGGCGATCTACGGGGCCGCACAGGACGGTGCTGGCGACACCCCGATCCACGACAAGAGCGAACTGGTGCGCCAGCTACGGGAAGCGATCTCCACGACGATGGCCTACTGCATGGAGCGGAAGGTTGACCCGGCGAAGATTCGTGACGCCAGGGGCTTCGAGCGTGAAAAGCTGAAGGACGACGCCGTGGCCGCACTGGTGGTGAACGATGAGACCAGACGGCAGTATTTGAACTTGGCGACTGGCGTGGATTCACTGTTCAAGTCGCTGCTACCCGATGCCGCCGCTTTCGAGTTCAGTCCCATCTGCAACATGTTCAAGGTAGTGGCTGAGAAGATTCGGTCAGAGCTTCCGGTGGTGGACATCTCGGCAGTGATGGCGGATGTCGAGGCGTTGTTGAACCGATCTATCGCCGCAGGTGGATACGTGATGCCGCCCGTCTCGAACGATCCATCACGGTACATCGATCTTTCTCAAATCGACTTCGATGCTTTGAGGGCGCAGTTCGACAAGGGCCGGAAGGCCGTCGAAGTTCAGAAGCTCCGGGCCAAGATCGCCGTCAAACTGGCGCAGATGGTGAAGTTGAACCGGACTAGGATCGATTTCCTGGAAGAATTCCAGAAGATGATTGACGAGTACAACGCCGGGTCATCGAACGTTGAGACCTTGTTCGCCAAGCTGATGGCGTTCACGAAGAAGTTGAACGAAGAAGAGAAACGTGGCATCTCCGAGAACCTGACGGAAGAAGAACTTGTGATTCTGGACCTCCTAACTAAGCCAAACATTGTGCTCACAAAGTCCGAGGAAGCCCAAGTGAAGAAGGTGGCGCAGGCGCTGCTGGAGAAGCTAAAACGAGAAATGCTAGTGATGGACTGGCGAAAGCACCAGACGACAAGGGCAAGAGTGTTGATCACGATTCAAGACGTTCTGGACCAGCTTCCGCGAACGTACACTAAGGAACTCTACGCGACGAAGTGCGACGCACTTTACCAACACTTCTATGAGGCGTACCTGGGCCAGGGGAAGAGCGTTTATGCGGACAACTGATGGCCAGGACAAAGAATGTTTCTAGTAGCGGTGATCTTATCTGATTCGCTACTAAGGTCGGAAAGCAGTTGAGAAGGTTGCTTAGCCATGGTCAATCTATCAATACCTCCGGCGATGGGCCAACGGGACCTTTCACCCAATCGGCGCCGTTCCCGGGGCTCCTTGCGCACCTTCGCCGCAGACGACAATGGCCCTAATTCATTCCTGCAGCTCACATTTCCAGCGCAAGTTCATGACGTTCATGTAAACTTGAGAAATTTGTGAGCCAATCCGCCCAAAATTCGCCGTCGCTCCCGATCACAAGTACGATTGGGGAGTATCTGATCTTCTTATGCCCCTCGCTCAAGAAGAACTCCCCGTGTCCGAACTGGCCACCAGACATATTTGGTATCGCCGCCTGGATCTTACAACGTAGCGCCGTCTATCCTCAGGTCTTGATGAAGTGGCCCCCAGGCCCCAAAACGAACCTTGCTGCTTGGACAAACGAAATGAAGGGGTTAGGCGAGAAATGGCGGCGCTCTTGGACGCGACAAGGGGATGCCTGCGAGGTTCCGCAACGGGTCGCTGAGCTGTGGAAGTCCTTATTGAGTCATTGGTCGATCAAGCTCATGGATACTGATGTGAATCAGGCGGAAGGCCTCCAGCGTGAAATTGCAGAAACCCTGTTGCAGTTAATGGCCATCGCGGATGAATCTTGTGTGCTTGTAGGGTTTGCGCACATGTCTAGTAACGGTGTCGACTCGTTCAACCAATCCGCGATCAATAATCTTTCATCCACTCAAAACTCGTCGCTGTGCCAGCAGATCCAGCCTTCGCGCCTCAGTGTACTCCCCAAGTCGCATACCCCACAAACAGGTTTTACGATTCGATCCCTTTCTCATCACCTGGCGATGTATTCCGGCGAAATGAGGCCGCGATGGGAAAAAGTGCCGTTGCAAACGAAGGACAAAAAACTAAACTTGCTTCTTGTCCCCTTCCCCTATGACATTGCCCCCAAGGGATTCCTTCCCTTTGATCTACGCGCCCAGAAGATGCCGGGAAAGTATGGTTACTTCACCTTCGATTTGAAGGCCGGGAATACGGGTGCCGAGGACATCAAGGCACTACTCGAAGAAATTTTCCAGAAAGCGAAGCTCAAGGGTCGCCATATAGACGTCGTCGTGTTCCCAGAGCTTGCCTTAACAGAGCACCAGTTAGCAGACGCCCGAGAGTTCTTGTCGCAAAAAAGCTTGCAGGATACGCAGATCCGTTTGCTCCTTTGCGGGGTAGGCGAAAAGGCCAATGCTTCTCGTTCTGGCTCGAATCGAGCTCATTTTGAGTTGGTTCTTCCTAACGAAACCATCGCCTGGAAACGCCAGAGCAAACACCATCGATGGCAGCTCGACAAATCTCAAATTGACCGCTACGGATTCACCGCGCTCCAACCCGCATTGGACTCTCAACTTTGGTGGGAATGCATCGACCTAAACCACCGCGATCTGAGTATCCTGGCCTGCTCCCCGCTGTTGACTCTTTGCGTGCTCATCTGCGAAGATCTCGCGAGGCCCGATCCCGTGGGGGAACTGGTCCGCGCAATCGGCCCAAACCTCATTATCGCCCTCCTGGCGGACGCACCCCAGCTCGTAAACCGCTGGCCCGGAAAATACGCGTCTGTCCTTTCCGACGACCCGGGCAGTTCGGTGTTGACCCTCACCAGCCTGGGTATGGTCAAGCTAAGTGCGTCCAAACGATCCACGAAAGCAAGCAAAACAGATTCAAGGGTGGTTGCCCTTTGGTCCCAGGCAGGGAAAAGGCCGCGGCAAATCGCTCTTCAGAAAGGGAAACGAGCCGTATTACTCGAACTCGAGATTGAAAACAGGACCGAGTATACAGCGGACGGCAGGGACGACAGATCGTTGGCTGGCGACGTTCGCTTTCTAAGTGCGGACAGCCTATGAGTACTCCCAGGCCTAAGGTACCTTTCCAGCCTGGATTCAGGAACATTTTCAGCCCTGGCACGTCTTTTCATAGGGTTGCAAAAGTCGAAAAGATGTTACCCTTGGTTTTCGCCAGATGACAATTTCAGATCTGAGTAGTATCGCAGCGCTGGCCGAGCAGCCCTTGAGACTCGGCAATTCGAAAAAAGCCCGAAAAAACTTGCCGGCAGACGCGGACAGACTCGCACAAGAAATAGAAACTCATCGGCGTTCTCCGAACGGTCCTGTCAGTCCTGCTACTCAGGCGATCCTCGATTGGGCTCAAGCCAACAACGCCGTAGTACTGGCTCTGCTAGGTCATCGCGCTGACGATTAGCTGCCTTTGTCTAGCCGCACGGCGGCGTACAGGTTGGACAGTGTTGAACCTCCCGCCGCTAGTCAAAGGACGCTGATTGTGGCTTCTCAACTTTCTCTGGCGAAGTTCTCCGGCCAATGAGTGGCGAGTCTCGCGTTTACTCCGCGTGCTCCGAACCTAGTCTCAACCTCGTGGGACCACATAAGCGGTGATCAGCCAACCTCCCCCTCCAAAAAGTCTCTCCAATACACTCTCGTTTCTGCATCCTTCGCAAATCCTGCACGTCGGCCCCCGTACCTTTCCTTCGCGCTGCTATCCTAAAAAAGTCTCGCTCGCCGCAAACAGAACCCAACACAATCGATGCAGCATTTTTCCGAACTCAGTCTCTGCCCCGCGCTTCGGCACAATCTCGACAAGAACCAATTCGTCACGCCAACGCCCGTCCAGGCGCAGGCCATCCCGCCCATCCTCGAAGGCCATGACGTCGTCGCCACCGCCCAAACCGGCACCGGCAAGACCCTCGCATTCTCCATTCCCGTCATTGAACGCCTCGCCGCCGTCCCCCGCACCAAACGGATCAAGGTCCTCATCCTCAGCCCCACCCGCGAACTCGCCATTCAGATCGATGAAGCCTTTCGCCAACTCGCCGAAGGCATGCACATTCGCACCGCGGTCGTCGTCGGCGGCATGAGCGAGAGCAAGCAGTTGCGCGATATTGAGGCCGGGGCCGAAGTCATAATCGCAACACCCGGCCGCCTCTGCGACTATCTGGACCGCCGGCTCATCAACCTCTCCAACGCGAGCACCGTCGTTCTCGACGAGGCCGATCGTATGCTCGACATGGGCTTCCTGCCCGATCTGCGCATCATCCTCGCTCATCTCCCGGCCAAACGCCACACGATGCTCTTCTCGGCCACCATGCACCAATCCGTCGCTGGTCTGGTCGCAAGTTATGTCCACAATCCGGTGTGGATCGCCGTGGAGGCAAGCGCAGAAACCTCCGCTCAAATCGATTTCTACTGCTACGAAGTCCCTCGTGCCTCCAAATTCGATCTCCTCGAATATCTGCTCAAGAAGGAGCAAGGTTCTTTCCTCGTCTTCGTCGCCACCAAAGAGGGCGCCGACAGGCTCACAACCTTTCTCGACCGCAAGGGCCACAAAGTCACCGCCATCCACGGCGACCGCTCCCAGAGCCAGCGCAACGATGCGCTGCAAGGCTTCAAGGATGGGGTTCACCGCGTGCTGGTCGCCACCGACGTGGCGGCGCGGGGCATTCACGTGGACGATATCGCGCACGTAGTCAATTACGATTTGCCGCAAGAACCTGAAAACTTCACGCACCGCGTTGGACGCACTGGCCGCGCTGGCGCGCGTGGTGCCTCCTGGAGCTTTGTCACCCCAATGGATCGCTCCAACGTGAGCGTCTATGAGCGTGCACTCGGGATTCGGCTCCAGTTTTGCGATCTGCCGCCGCTCCCCCGGCCCATCGGGCTGGTGACAGAGGAGGATCTGGAAGAAATGCGGGCGGCGATGATGGCCAGCCGGCCCCCGGCCCACCAGGCCAAGTCAGCAACGACCCCCAAGGCGAAGCCGAGACCGAACAACGAGGCGAAGCCGACAACGA
>JANXUM010000440.1 GCA_025356215.1 Bryobacter sp.
GCGCAGCGGGCGCAGGCGGCGGTGTACGCGATTTTGGTGACGCCGATTTTGAGCGGGTCCGGGCGAAACCAGGGCGGAGAGAACGCGTTGCAATTGATGGCCGAGCGGACGGGCGGGCGGGTGCTGCAACCGACGTCCTACGACAAGTTGGGGCAGAGCTTTGACGAGATTTTGCGCGACCTGCGTACGCAATATCTACTGGCTTACTATCCGAAGAATGTGCCGCCGACGAAGAACAAGTTTCACAAGCTTGAGGTGAGGCCAAGGCGCCCTGGTTTGCGGGTGTCGGCGCGCACTGGCTACTATGAAGAGACTCTCTAACCACATCAATGTCCAAAGCAAAAGCCAAGACGAAAGCGCCGATACTGACGCTGGCCGAAGATAAGTTCCTCCGTCGATTGGCCGCCTCCAAGACCCCAATCGCAGTGAAGCTGCGAACGGAAGAAGTCCTGCGCGGGGCGTTGGAAATTTTTGACGCCGACATGCTTCGGATCTCGCAGGCCGACGGGCCAAGTCTGTTTCTGTACAAGGTGGATGTCAAGTATCTATGGGAAGAGAGCGTGCCGGCGCAATGAAGAGTTACGTTGAGACCGCCGGAGAGATTGCCCGCGAGGCGGCGGCGATCATCGAGAGGATGCGCCTGGAAGGCATTGGGTATGAGCTGAAGGGTGAGAACGACTTGGTCACCAAGGCGGACCGTGCGAGCGAAGTGCACATCGCGGCACGGCTGCGAGCGGCGTATCCGACACATGCGATTGTGGCTGAAGAGGGCAATAACACCGAGTCCCAATCGGGCTTTGTCTGGTACGTGGATCCGCTGGATGGCACGACCAACTTTGCGCATGGGTTTCCGGTATACAACACGACGCTGGCGCTGGAGAAAGATGGGGAATTGATCGCGGGCGTCGTTTACGACGGGACGCGGGATGAGATGTTTATGGCCGAGAAGTCTGGCGGGGCTTACTTGAATGGCAGCCGCATTAGCGTCTCGAAGGCGAATCGCCTGGAGGATGCGTTGTTTGCGACGGGCTTCCCAAGCCGGAGGCGTCACCAGAACATCAACATCCACTTCTACTACCAACTGGCGATGATCACGCACGGAGTGAGGCGCGCCGGGGCGGCGGCGATCGATCTGGCCTATGTGGCGTGCGGGCGCCTGGATGGGTTTTGGGAATTTGCGCTGAACTCCTGGGACATGGCGGCGGGCAAGCTGATCCTCGAAGAAGCCGGGGGGATTGCAACCGACATGCACGGCGGGCCGCACTCGTTGACCAGCCAGACGCTGCTGGCCACTAATGGTCATATCCACGCGCCGACTCTAGAGCTGTTTGCGGATGTATTTACGGACCGGTCGCCGTTTGCGATTCCGCAGGTGAGTCATTATCAGCCGGACTAACTTCTATTTCTTCCTTGAGTAAGTGCCGTCGAAAGTAATTGTCCAGGTTTTTCCGCTGTCGGTGGACTGCTCTAGATACTGGCGCACATTGCCGTTGGGCTGGGGAGTGAAGGTCATCCGGCCGAGGCCCGAGCTTTGCGCGGTAGTGTATTTGACCTCGTAGCGCATCGAGCCGTCTCGGAATTCGCCTTCGTACTCTGTGATGACGCCGGTGTCAGTGACCCAGTGTTGATTCCATTTTGAGGTTGCCGGGTTGTAAGTGTTGATGCTAATGCCGCGCGTGCCGGGGCCGGCGTTGCGGCCGCCGGCGAACCAGCGCTCGACGATGGCGCAGCCTTCGAGCGCCTTCTCAATGCTGCTTTCGGCTTTGGGTCCGTTTGGACTGGCGGCGACCGTTGTTACTTCCCAGTCGCCAATCCAGAAATCGAAAGTGCGATAGGCGGGGTTATGTTCGCAGGGGCGGGCGTTGCGGTCGATGCGGGCGAGGATGGCGGCGAAGCGCGGGTCTTTGCGCGCCTCGGACCAGTCCGGGTCGGTGGCCATGAAATTGGCGGCGCTGAAACCGGCATCCGCCGATTTGCCGACCCATTCGATGGCGCGGTCAAGGTCCGCCTTTTTGACGTACGCCCGGCCGATGCGCATCATCGCGCCTGGGGAGTTGAAGTTGAGCTTGAGCGCGGATTGGAAGGATGCGATGGCCGCATCGTAGTCGCCCGCCTGATGCTGGGCCAAGCCTTGGCGAAAGTGGTTCTGGCCGGGCGGGTTTTGCGCCATCGGAGCGGCGGCGAGCAAGAGTAAGATCCCGATCATGACGATAGTCTATGCATGCGCCGCTTGGCGATCAAGACGCTTGTCATGTATGTGCTGAACCGGTAGGATGCGGGGGTGAGCGGGGTGGGTGGCGGCGGCGGGTAAGTTACAATCGGGGCAACGCCGATGCAAGTCTCGCCCTTCAGCCTGGTTCGCGCGGGAATCTACATAGCCGCCCTGCTTGCGTTTTGGTCGATCCCCTGTTTGATGATCGTGAGCCAGTTGTTGATGGACGCCAAGCTGATGGGCAAGCCTTTTAACGCGGTGAGCGCCTTTGGAGGCCAACTGCTGCGGTGGTGGATCTGGGTGCCGCTGACGCCGACGGTCGTTTATCTGGCGCGGCGATGGCCTTTTGAGGTGGGGGTGTTACGAAGGCGATTGGCGCAGCACGGGGCGTCGGCACTGCTGGCGGCGGTAATCGCGGCCGGCGCTTGGACTGTGCAGGCTGCTTGGAATTACGCGGGCGAAGAGCGTAAGTACTTGAATTATTTTCTGTTTCTTCCGGTGTCGATTAATTGGACATTCGCCACTTACACCGCCATCGTGGCAAGCACGGTGGCGCTCGATTCATTTCGCCAGCGGGCCGTGTTGCGTCGGCAACTCAGCGAGTCGCGGCTGCTGGCCTTGTCGCGGCAGATTCAGCCGCACTTTTTATTCAACACGCTGCACACGATCGCGGGATTGGTGAGAGTGGAGCGAGGCGCGGACGCGGTGGAAATGATCGCCAAGCTGAGCGATATGCTGCGCGATTCCTTGAGCGACGGGCAGGCGCAAGAGGTGCCATTGCGCAAAGAACTGATTTCGGCGGACTTATACCTGTCGGTCCAGCAGATTCGATTTTCGGATCGTTTGGAGATTCGTCGCGAAGTGGCGCCGGAGACGCTGGAGGCGATGGTGCCGAACTTCTTATTGCAGCCGCTGCTGGAGAACGCGATCAGCCACGGAATCGGCGCGCGATCGGGGGCGGGGGTTATCGAAATTCGCACGCTCAGGGCGGAAGAAATGTTGTCGATACGAGTGAGCAACAGCGGGCCTCCGTTGGCGGGCGGGTGGAGGCTGAAGAAGGAGTCGCGAGTGGGGCTCCGCAATACCTGCGAGCGGCTCAAGCAATTGTATGGAGGCAAGGCGTCTTTGATGTTGGAGAACGGGCCGGACGATACCGTGACCGCCTCGATCACGTTGCCCTGGAGGGATGCGTGACCCCGCTGCGCGTGTTGATTGTCGACGATGAGCCGCTCGCGCGCCAGGCGATCCGAGTGTTGGTGGCTCGTGACGCGGAGCTTAGCGTGCTGGCCGAATGCGGCGACGCCGAAACCGCGGTGCATGCGATCCGCGAGTTGCGACCGGATTTGGTGTTTCTCGATATCTCGATGCCGGAGGCGAACGGGTTTGAGGTGTTGGAGGCGGCAAGCCCGCACCGCCCGGGGGTGATTTTTGTAACCGCTTATGATCAATATGCGATCGACGCGTTGCGCGCGGACGCCATCGACTATCTGTTGAAGCCGTTTACGGACGATAGCTTTTTTGCGGCGTTGGGGCGGGCCAAGACGCGGCTGGCCGCGGGGGGCGGAAGCTCGCTGCGGGCGGCCGGCGCGGGGATCGTGATCCGGACCGGCGCTCGCATCACCGTAGTGCCCTTGACCGAGATTAGTTGGATTGAGGCGGCGGGCAATTACGCCGCATTGCATACCGCCAACAAAACTCACCTACTGCGGCAGCCAATGAACGATGTCGAGTTTGAACTGGATCCGGCGCGCTTTGTGCGGGCTCACCGCTCGGCAATCTTGAATGTGGAGCGCATCCGTGAAGTGCGCCCCGACACCCATGGGGATGCCGAGGCGGTATTGAAAGACGGAAGCGTTGTGCGAGTGAGTCGGGCGCGCCGCGACGCGGTGGAAGCGGCGCTAAACCGGTATCTCGAAAAGCGGCGTTAGACTTCGTAGCCTTTGCGGTAGTTCCGGGTGAGCAACTTATTGGCGTCGGCGTCATTGACGAACTTGGGACCGGCGGCGAGTGTGAGCTTGCGACCGACGCGGTAGCTGATGTTGGCCAAGTGGCACATCGAGGCGCTGATGACGGCATTCTCAAGGCCGTCGTGCAGATCCTTTTGATTGCGTGAGCGGCAAGCGGCAAGGAAGTTTTGCATGTGCAAGCCGGTGGCGTCACCGCCGGGGCCACGCTCGGGGCGCGTCTCCATGACCATCTCATTGCTCTCGCCCTTGAAGGCCTGGAAGCCTTGGTCGCTCATGGCGGCCCAGCCTTCCGTGCCATAGAAGAAGTTGCCGGTCATGACGTTGAGTGGGGCGCTGGCCTTGGGGGCGGTGGCGCCGGCCGCAGAGGCGGCTGTTGCCGCGCCCTCTGGAGGACGACCGCGCTGGGCGACGGCGGCGGACTCGGCGTTGGTTAGCAGACCGCGGACCTCAAAGACAAGCTCACTGCCACCAAAATCGAAGCTGGAGAGCAGCGTGTTGGGAGTCTCCTGATCGTCGGTGTATGCGTATTTGCCGCCTTGGGCGAAGGCGGTTTTGGGGTAATCCGGATCGCCCAGGCCCCAGCGTGCGATGCCGAGCTCGTGGACGCCCTGGTTGCCGATGTCGCCGTTGCCGGTGTCCCAGAACCAGTGCCAGTTATAGCGGAAGCGAAGTTCGTTAAAGGCGCGCAAGGGGGCGGGCCCGAGGAACATGTCCCAGTTGACGCCGGGAGGCGTGGGGGAATCTTCTTTGTGGCCAATGGAGGCGCGGCGCTTGTAGCAGAGGCCTTTGGAGGCGTAGACTTTGCCAATGAGGCCGCCCTGGATGGCTTCGATGGCCTTCATCTTGAAGGGCGTGCTGCGGTGCTGCGAGCCGACCTGCATGACACGCTTGGTGGCCTTCATCGTCTCAATCATCTTCTGGCCTTCGTAGATGTTGTAGCAGGCGGGCTTTTCGCCATAGACATCCTTGCCGGCCTTCATCGCCCAGATGGCGGAAAGAGCATGCCAATGGTTGGGGGTGGCGATGGAGACGGCGTCGACGCTTTTGTCGGCAAAGACTTCGCGCATGTCTTCGTATTCTTTGGCTTTGTCGCCGGTGTTCTTGAGCAGGGTGGCTTGCGATTTTTCGCGGGCGGCCTGGTTCACATCGCACAGGCCGACGACTTTGGCTTCGGCGAGGCGTGAATAGATTCCGAGGTGAGCGCTGCCGCGACCGCCGAGGCCGACGATGGCGACGTTGACACGGTCATTGGCGCCCCAAACTTGGGTGGCTGAAAGCGCGGCTGCGGCGCCGACGAAAAACCTTCTAGTGGTGTCTTGAGACATTGAGAGAACGGACTCCTTAAGTTTGTAGGCGATGATATCAACTTTCGGGTTACGCTTGCGCTAAACTGCCTTGCAACATGCTGAAGCTCGTTGTTGTTTTGATGATGGCCGCTCCCGTTTTTGGGGCTCGCGCGGTGACGCCGCAGGACTATCTGCGCTTTGAGTTCGTTGGCGCCCCGGTGCTGTCGCCTGACGGGAAGAGCGTAGTATTTCCGTTGACGAAGATCAACGAGAAGCTCAACCGCCGGGTGACCACGTTGTGGTTGGCGCCGGTGGACGGCGGCGCGGCGCCACGCATGCTGACTTCGGATGCGTCGTCGTCGACAAACCCGCAGTGGTCGCCGGATGGACAAAGCTTGGCCTTTGTGTCGTCACGCGGCGAGGGCGCGCGGCCGCAGATTTGGCTGCTCTCAATGGCGGGGGGCGAGCCGCGGCGGCTGACGGATTTGAAGAATGGCGTGGGCGTGTATCAATGGTCGCCGCAAGGAGACCGCTTTGTGGCGCTGTCGCGAGTGGGGCCGTCGGACAGCGGCAAGACTGTCTCCGACGTACGGCATTACACGAACATTCGCTATAAGTTTAATGACTCCGGATGGTTTGACGACAAGCGGGCGCATATCTTCACGATCGACTCGAAGAGCGGCGCCGCCAGGCAACTGACGAGCGGGCAGGACTGGGAGGAAAGCGATCCGCAATGGTCGCCCGACGGCACGCTGATCGCCTTTGTCAGCGATCGCACCGGGAAGGCGTATGAGGATTCGCACGATACGGATGTGTTCACGATTCCGTCGGGCGGCGGTGCGATCGTCAAGATTTCCGATCACAGTGAGGCCGATACGTCGCCGCGCTTTTCGCCCGACGGCAAGACGATCGCCTTTCTCGGCAGCGTGAAGCCGCGTCAGCATCCGAAGTTGTACACCGCGCCGGCGGCGGGTGGGGCGGCGTCGAAACTGGCGGTGGACGGGCTGGATCTATTGATCACGGGCTTGCAGTGGATTTCGGCGGGCACGATGTATTTTGAGACGGGGGTTCGCGGGGCGAGCCACTTGTACAC
>JANXUM010000468.1 GCA_025356215.1 Bryobacter sp.
GTGTTGCGATAGAGCGGATCGGGCATGGGCACGTTGGTGAGGTAGCGCGCGCCGGTTGGTTTCAGGCCGATGCCTTCATCGGCACCGGCAAGCTCATAGCCCTCGCCGTAGTTGCGGAAGCTGATCTTGTTGCGCTCCAGATGGTGCCAAAGCGCGCCGGCCTCCAACTGCTCCTCCGGGTGGACGCTCGAATTGCTGCCAGGATTGAGCAAGCGGCCCGGAGCGGTGGTGGGGAAGCGGAAATCCTTTTGCCCGCCATAGCCGGCCATCAGCGTGGACTCGGTCCAGGCGTTGGGATAACTGCCGACGATCCAGTGATGACCGTCGACGCTGACCTCGCTATCGGCGTAGAAGTTGTCGCCGATGGAGAAGCGCTGGGCGAGCGCGATGTGATTGGGACTGATCACTTGGCCCTTTTGGCTGAGGCGCGGCTTGAGCGCGTTGCGCTCGGCCTGAACGATGCCGTAGCGACCGTAGCGGGCCAGAAGCCAGGCACCGCGAATGTCGCCGTTGCCAGCCTTCTCGAGATCGCCAAACACCTCGTCGAAAGTGCGATTCTCTTTGACGATGATGACGACGTGCTTGACCCCGGCGGGCAGCGGACCCGGCGCGGCGGCAGTCTCGATGAAGCCATTGTTCTTGTAGACGGTGCCTGTCATGGCGGCAAGGTCGGAGTCGCTGGGCATGTCGAAGATCTGGATGGCGCCGCGACGGAGTTCAGCCTGAAAGCTGCGCTCGAATGCGACAGCACTTGTGGCGTTGGGGCCGGTGCCCAGGCCCTTGGCCGCGACGGCGTAAACCCTGTTGCCAGAGGTGGCGAGGTCTGTGGGGAACCAGGCGCTGGGGATGTGGCCGACGACACGATGCGCTTGGGGATCGACTACGCCTATGGCGTTGATGCCGGCCTCAGCCACCAGCAGGCGCTTGGAGCCCTCGTGCCAAGCCAAGCCGATGGGCAGCACACCGCGCAGCCCTTCAAGCTTGGGGATGCGAATGGCGATGTCTTCAATGCGCTCCAACTTGCGGGCGTCGATGATCGTGATCGAATCGTTGTGGCCGTTGGCGACAAAGACGCGGTCGGCAGTGGCGGCCACGCCGCTGGGCGAGCTGCCGCCCATGCTCTGGCCGCCAAAGGGGAGGCCGGTGCGGATGAACTTGATGAGCTTGGCTTGGCCTGGAGTGGCGACGTCGACGACGGATAAGGAGTTGGACTCTTCGCGATTCGGATCGCCCAAGGCGGGCACTTGCACTTTGCCTTCGATCGATTCGCGCTCGACGCCTTCCATCGATTCTTTCGATGGAAATCCAAAGGCGGGAAACTCGATGCCTGTCTCGCGCGGGCGCTTACGGTCGGCTGCGGGCAGCGCCTTGTATTCAAACATTCCCAGGTTGGTGACATAGAGGCGGCGGTGGTCGGGCGAAAGTGCGATGGCGAAAGGCAGGCGACCCACGCGCACGCTCTGCACAAGCTGGTGCTTGACCGTATCGAAGATCACGACGCGGAAGTTGGCCTGGTCGACGGCATAGAGCAACTTGCGGCGCGCGTCGTAGGCCAAGTCGCCCGAGTAACTGTCGCGGAAGTCTCCCTGGTTCATTTCGAGTTTGAACTGGGTCTTGCCGCTGCCCGAGTCGAGATGACGGACGACGCCGGAGTTGCCTTCGGACACAAAGAGGCCGGAATCGCTATCGAAGGCCATGCCCTGAAACACACTGGAAAAGCTATCCTCGTTCTCGTCGGGTTCGTTGGGGTCGCGCCGCAGGCGCTTGCCGCGAAGGGTCTTGGAGCGCCAGGTGCCCGCGTCGCGCTTGAGAACGGTGAGCGAGAAGCGGTTGGGGCCGCCGTCGGCGGAGACAACAGTGTCGGCCTTGGCGTTCACCGCGACGCCGAAGGGGCCGGGGCCGGTCTGCAGTGTTTGGCCATAGGGCGTGACGTAGCGGCCGCCGGGGAGGATCGTAAGCGCGCCGGGGCGCTTGGCAGCCGTTTCGACGCCGGCGGGCGTACGGAAGTCGGCGGCGCCGGCAAGGGACAGCGCGATGGCGAGCATTGCGATTCGAAGGGACATCAAAGGTACTCTAACTAGTGTGGCGCGTATGGCGCAATGAAATCCCGGGGGGATCTGAAAATTGACTGCTGTCGAGGCGCGTTTTGAAACGGGACCGCTGTTTGTCCTGCATGAGTATTTGCTCGATAACGGAGAGCAGATTGGGCGGCTGCATACTTATTTGCGGGATGCGTTGCTGCCGGCGTTGGCACGCGAAGCCGGCGGCGCGCAGATCGTGCTGGAGGCAATTGTAGCGCCGCATCAGCCGCAAGTTGTGATGCTGCAGGAGTTCCGCGATGTGGGCCATTGGCGCGCAACGATGAAGCGCCTCAAGGAAGATGCCGCGCTGGTTGAGGCGAACGCGGTTTGGGATCGTCCAGGCCCCTACTTGTCACATTCGATCAGTCTGCTTGAGGCTACCGAATACAGCCCCAAAATCGTGGGCGGCAGCGTGCCGAGGATTTTTGAGTTGCGAGTCTATCAAGCGCCAAGCGAGTGGCAGTTGAATGGAATTCACGAGCGCTTTGCCGGCCCCGAGATCCCGATCTTTCACCGTTGCGGGATCGAGCCGGTACTTTACGCGACCGCGATTGCCGGGGCCCGTCTGCCGAACATGACTTACCTGACGCCCTTTGCGAGCTTGGCCGCCCGTGAGGCGGCTTGGACCAAGTTCCAGGCGGACCCCGAGTGGCATGCGGCGCGACAGCACTCGGTTGAGCAGCATGGGTTCACGCCCAAGGGGCTGTCCATCGCGTTGTTCAAAGCCGCGGCGTATTCGGCTGTGCGCTAGCAGTCCAATTTTTCCAAGCCGCGCGATTGTCGCCGAAGTCTTCGCCGCTGATCTCGCGCAGTGCCTGAAAAACCCAAGTGCGGGTAGTTGAGTCCAGCGCTTGGTCATCCATCATCCGAAATAGGCCAGGGATGGCCAGGCCGCGTTGCTGGCGGGTGAGCATACCCGATTCGGCTAAGCTGCAAGCGGATCTCTTCGTTTGCGTTGTGTGTGTAATCGAGAATCAGCAGGCGCGACGCATCGGGCTCTACGCCGCGATTGGCCAGCAGAGCCAAGATCCAGAGAAGCCAAGGCCGGCTGTCTTTCTCGGACTTCAAGCGGGCGGAAAGGGCGCGGACGGTGTCGGCGTCACGCGCGATCCGATTGGAAACCAAGGTAAGGTCGCTTGAATTGAGCGCCAAGCCAACCAGCGAGTGTAGGCGGGGGGAGTGTTCGATCGTGGACTCCCACGCGGGTAGGCGCTTGGAAAGTTGCACGAGCGCGCCCTTGTAACGAGTCACCGCGCGTTCGAGAAGGCGCTCTGCCTGTTGCTGCGGCGGCATCAGTCGATCGCTTGGAGCTCATGCTCTCCGAGGATCCCCGCCGAGGCGGCCTGAGACATGAGGCTGGAGCGAAGGCCAATGGCGGCCCCCAAGGACAGGGCCACCGAGAGGAGAAGGAGCGCCGACGCCGACAGCTTCATACCTCAGCGTGGCGCGCGCCGCTGCTGGACTCACTCGGCGAAACGCCTTGCGGAGCGGCGTGTGCGCGAGCGGGTGTGTAGCCGGTTAAACGGCGAAAGTCACGGATCAGGTGCGACTGATCGAAGTAACCCAGGTCGGCTGCGGCATCGGCCCAGGAGATGGCCACACCGCTATTGATCCTCTCAATCAGTTCGTGCATGCGATAGCGGCGGATCACCCACTTGGGACTCACGCCGACATGTTGGTGGAAAAGGCGCTGCAGCGCCCGTTCGCCAACCCCCGATAGCCGCGCGAACTCCAGCACGGTACGGATATCGGTGCGCTTGAGAATCAAATCGACAAGCTCCCCGGCTTGTTGCGCTTGCTGGTCAAGGGGCGGTGCCAGCTTGGCAAAGAAGCGGTTGGCCGCAGCGATTCGTTCGGCCGCCGGGCCGCGCCCCAAGGCAAGCACCTGTTGATTGAAGACGTCGAGCGCGGGAACCGAGCGCCCGCGTATCGTCGTCACGGCGGCACCCAGAAAATGCCGGAAAGCTCCCGCGCGAAACTTTACGCCGAAGACGCTGGAAGATCCCTTAAGAACGGTTGAGAACTTGCTGGTGTGCACGCCGTGGATCTTCGCTCCGTCGTTGTCAAAGACGAGTTGGATGTTGGGATGCGGGATGGTTTCGGCGCGATGAGACGTGCCGGTGGGCAGCTTCCAGCTCACCATCCAGTAGTGCTGGATCCAGGGCCGCAGGGCATCCGCTGGCACGCGTCTGGAATGTTCAAAAGTTCCTGCCGGGGGCGGGGCCAAAGTGCCGGGCAGCAGGCCGCGTGGCGATCCCGCGGCCTGGTCGTAATTCAAAGTCTGGGGCATGATTTTGTCGCGTTTATCCTATGGCCCGCCGCCACTCAAGGTTTATTGTAGTGAGTGAATGATGAGAATTTCCATTTTCATTCTTGCCGCTGCGGCGCTGGCTGCGACGGCGGAAACTCCTCAGGCAGGCAAGAAAGGACATAAGCGCTCCATGCAACAAGAAGCCACGGGTTCGTTTGAAGTCAAGATGCTCCCGCCGGCGGCGGGCGGGGTGCCCACGGATGGATTCGCGCGGCTGTCTCTGGACAAAACCTTTCAGGGAGGGCTGGACGGGACCAGCCGCGTGGAAATGATGGCGTCGGGCGATGGCAGCAGCCCTTCGGGAGGCTATGTGGCGTTGGAGCGGTTTACGGGCAAGTTGATGGGCCGCGCAGGCGGCTTTGTCATGCAGCATAGCGGGACGATGTCGCCCGGAGCGATGGAGATCAACGTGGTAGTGACGCCCGGATCGGGCACCGGCGAATTGGCTGGGATCTCGGGCAGCCTGATCATTCGCAAAGAGGGCAAACAACACTTCTATACGCTCCGGTTCGCGCTGCCGAAGGAGTAGCTCGGACCACTCGCGATCCGGGAGTCTGGGCTATTCTGAGTCTCGTGGATGTAGACAAAGTAATTACCGAATTGAGAGAAGAGCGCGAGCGAATCGTCGAGGCGATCCAAGCGTTGGAAGGGATTGTTCTCGGGCAGGGCAGGCCGGGACAGGCCCCGCCGCTGGCCGCAGCGAATCCGGATGGGCCGAAGCGAAGAGGGCGACCGCCGGGAAGCAAGAATCGCCCTAAGTTTAGGTTTAAGTCAGCGGGAGAGTGAGAAGTTTCTAAGTTTTCTTCAAGCGCCGCAAAGTGAACAGGTCGGGCGTCACCTGCGATTCCACCAGGCGTTTCCAGTCGTCATCGACGTGCAGAAATTTGCCGGAGATGTGATTCGACACCTCGGATGCCAAAAAACAGGCCAGATCGATCTGCTTGTCCGGCTTCACGCCGCCCGAGTGCTGAATCGTCTCGGCCGCCTCGATTTCTTTCCAGCCCGCCGCATCGCCGGCACTCAAGATCTCGTCAGTCATCGTGGTGTAGGCGCCGCCCGGGGACATGCAGTTCACCTGAATGTTGCTGTCGCGCAACTCCTCGGCCAAGCTCTCGCAAAAACGCACCACCGCCGCTTTCGAGGTCGAATAGGCGGTGAAGTTCGGTCGCGGATTGGCGGCGCCACCTCCGGCCAGCACTACAATTTTGCCCCGCCGGTTGTCCACCATCTTCGGCACCACGGCGCGGCAAGAATTCACAACGCCCATCAAGTTGGTCTCAATGGTGTCGGCCCAAGCCTTCATTCCGTTTTTGTGAAAAGCCCCGATCGGACCTTGGATCGCCGCCGCGCAGATCAAGACTTGCACCGGCCCATGGCGATGGCGCATCAAGTCCATCACGCCGCTGAGGCGCTCAAAATCGCGCACATCCGCCGCAAGCTTGTGGCTGATTCCGCCCGCGTGCTTGATCTCCAGATCGGTCAGGTCCAGTTCCGCGCCCGTGCGCGCCACGAGGCCGACTTTGCTTCCCCGCGCCGCCAGCCCAATGGCAAGACGCTTTCCGATCCCGCGACCAGCGCCGGTGATCACTACATTTAGCCCGTCCACCGGGTATGCCTTTGCGGCCGTGTTTGCACCCATTCGATCCGCCAATCGGAGTGTAGCGTATGCGGCGCTAGGTTATACTCGGGATGGGTAATTTCGTTCGCGCTATCTTTGCGCAATTTTGTTTAGGAGACTGATGAGTAAGGAAGATTCAATTGAAGTCACCGGTGTGGTGATTGAAAAGTTGCCCGATGGCAAGTTCAGCGTGAAGCTCGACCAGGATCGCATGGTGCTTGCGCATCTCGCTGGCAAGCTTCGTCAAAACCGAATTCGTGTTCTCGCCGGTGACCGCGTCACCCTCGAACTCTCGCCCTACGATCTCACAAAGGGCCGCATCACCTACCGCCATAAGTAATCCCCGCCGGGCGGCAATATTCGTTCACGGCGATTTTCAACTTCTCTCCAAATAGTTTTCGGCCCGCTAACCGTATCATTCTAATTCGCTTACGCGCATCACGGATCGCGACCCATGATCGCTACACACCGGATACAGCTCTCGCTACCCTTAGTCTGTTTATCGGTAAGGAGCTTATATGGCTACATTCGGATCGGGAAATCATAATCGTAGGAATATCAATAGCGGGCTTTCGACAGAGTTCGAACGGTTGCTCGTTGGGCAACCGGGCGTGGCGAAACAGATGCTGCCATTTGTGGAGATGTTTGAGGCGGGTCTTTCGCCGGAGGGCCGTCCAGCCGGGGTATTTCTTTTGCTGGGCCCAACGGGCACCGGGAAGACGCGCACAGTAGAGGCGCTTGCGGAATCGCTGCATGGCAGCGCGCGCAACATTCTTCGCATCGATTGCGGCGAATACCAAATGGATCACGAAGTGGCCAAGTTGGTTGGCGCGCCGCCGGGATATCTGGGCCACCGAGAGACCCAACCGCTGCTTTCGCAAGCCCGCATCAACTCGGTCGCCAGCGATCGGTCCGCACTCGCGATTCTACTCTTCGACGAAATCGAGAAGGCTGCTCCATCAATGATGCGGATGCTATTGGGTGTCCTTGACCGCGGCATCTTGCGTCTGGGCGACAACAATCTGGTCAACCTTGAGCGCACGATGATCTTTCTGACTAGCAATCTGGGGGCCGACAACATGCAGAAAGAGCTGGTGCCAACCATGGGATTTGCCGCCGTCGCCGCCAAGGACGATGCCGTACCGGGCAACAAGCGCTTGGAATCGATCGGGCTGGCTGCGGCGCGCAAGAAGTTCTCCCCAGAGTTCATGAACCGCATCGACGCCTGCATCGCTTATTCGCCGCTCGACGACAAGGCGCTCATGCGGATCCTCGACCTGCAGATCGAATCGATCCAGAATCACATCGATCTGCGATTGGGAGCGCGTGCTTTTGAGCTTGAGGTATCGTCGAAACTTAAACGTTATCTACTCGACAAGGGCACGAGCATGCGCTACGGCGCACGCGAACTAAAGCGGACCATTCAGCGCATGGTGTTGCAGCCGCTGGCGGGCGTGATCAACAACGGCCAAGTGCCGCCGGGTTCGCTCGTGGACATGGATCTGAAGAATGGCGAGAAGATCCTCATCCGGATCCACTCGAATGACGAGGAGGACGACTAGCGCGTGGGCGGCGTAAACTCAACCGTCTCGCTGATCGAGCCTCGCTCTTGCGTGTTTACTTCCAGCCGGAAGCTAACCTTGCTGTCCGCGCTCATGTAGATCACGCTGCCGTTCTGCAATTGTCGCGTATCGAGATTTACTGTCTTGATGAAATCGCCGTCCTGGATGCGTAGCGTGCCGCCTCTCGCGTTTTGGACGGCAGCGGAACGGCGATCCCAACGAATCACCACCTTGCCCGACTCCAGTTGCGCGGTCATCGACAAGGTTAGACTTTGCTGGGCGATCTTCTGAGCGTCGCCTTTATTCAGAACAAGGGCGGCTTGGAAGCCGACAATCACTCCGAGCAACAAAAAGACGAAAGATAGCGGGACCCAAACCCATTTTCCGCGAAAGCGGGCAGAGCTACCCGAATCCTGCATGGCACCGTCCGGGTCTTGATGGCCGCGCGATTTGAGCCATTCCCGCAAATCCGCCGGGTCCGGTGCCGCCATGGCTTGTGCCGCCGCCTCGGGGCCGGGCCGCTGCGCCGGTGCCGGTTCCTCGGTCGTAGTGCTCCTCACCGACGGGGACGCCCCACCGCCGAGATCCCGGCGTCGGAACGGAAATTCCAGATAAGACGATTCCCGGCGGAATCCGCCGTTCTCTTCAAAGAAGAAGGCACCTACGCTGGACTTGGTCGCAAACGGGCGCACCAGCAGAATCACATTGGTCGGATCGCCAAAGTACTTCTCGTGCATCTGCAAGTCTTCGTCGCTCAGGCCCAACCCATCGCGGGTATGGCTGCGATAAAAGCCCACGGCGTAGAGGCGCTTGTCGGAGGCCTGCTTAGCGCTCTCCACCGTTTGGCGGAAACGCGCTTCGTCATTCTCGGTAAGTAAATAAGACGGGCCGCGCATGTAGTCGCAGGGTACCGGGACAAAGTCTTCAACCCGCACCTGTAGTTTGTCGCCGACCTCGATCGAACCCAAAAGTACGCCACCCACTTCGGCTCCACGTCGCGGAACGGCGCCAAAACCACGCATCACTTCCATCGACAGCTTGTCTATGACTTCGAAATCGAGGTGGATTGAGACCGGTTTGCCGGCAACTTCCCAGTTGTAGTGCGGAGGTGTTTGTACGAGGTTTTCCATGAGTCCGGTGTTGCCAGCGCCAAACGCAGATCCTCCGCGCCTGCCAGCCGAGGCTTGCCATTCAGGATTCATATCTCGTCCGATCTGGCGCCACTCTCTATGCTAAGCCCTGCTTGAGTGGATACTCAAGCTTCGCTTAACGGACACCGGGTGAATTTCCCTATCCCAGCTAGGGCTTCTACTCAGCTACTATCGGCAAGTGGCTGGAGTACTTTACATCGTCGGCACGCCGATCGGCAATTTGGACGATCTTTCGATCCGAGCGGCGAAGATTTTACGAAGCGTTGCCGCCGTCGCCTGTGAGGACACGCGTCAAACGGCAAAACTGATGGACGTGGCCGGGGCCCATCGACCGCTCTTGAGCCTTCACGAACATAACGAGGCGGAACGAACCCAGGAATTGGTGGACCGAATTTTGTCGGGCGACGACTTGGCCTTGGTCTCCGACGCGGGCACGCCGCTGATTTCAGATCCGGGCTTTCGCCTTGTCGAGGCCGCCGCCACCGCCGGGATTCGAGTCAGTCCAATCCCGGGCGCCAGTGCTGTCTTGAGCGCTCTTTCGGTTTCGGGCCTACCCACCGATCATTTTGCCTTCATCGGATTTTTGCCCCATAAGTCGGCGGCCCGGCAGAAACTGTTCGAAACTTGGGGGGCCGTGGAGGCCACCCTCGTCTTTTTCGAGTCTCCACACCGGATTCTCGAGAGCCTGGACGAGATCGCGCTTCAGTTTCCGGCAAGGCAACTTGCGGCCGCCCGGGAGCTGACTAAGGTATATGAGGAAGTTCTGCGAGGCAGCGCCGCTGAAATTGCCGCCGTGCTCCGCGCCCGCCCCTCTGTAAAAGGTGAGTTCACGCTGGTTATGTCCCGCCAGAGCGCCGAGCAAAGCAAAGCCAATTTGGCGGATCCTATGGAATTGAGAGAGGAAGTGGACCGGCTGATCGCTACAGGCGCTTCAAGGATGGATGCGATCAAGCAAGCGGCAAAGCGCGCCGGGCTAAACAAACGGGAAGCCTACGCTATGCTCGAGCAGGAGAAAGACTAGCTGCTGGTCCAGATGCCACGGGCCTTTTCTACCGCTTCACCCACCTGATGTTGGTGGTTGGCGTCGATCGTCAAAAATTGAAAGCCTTGTGCGAGCCACTCGGCCAACTTTGGCTCCACCAGCCGATAATATACATGTCGGCCCTCTCGGCGCTCAGTCACCAGCCGATGGCTCCGCATGAGCGACAAATGCTGCGATACGCGCGAGTGGCTAATCCCGATGCTGGCCTCAAGCGAGTTGACGTCCTTCTCGCCGCTGTAGATTTCCTGAATGATCCTCAGCCGGTGTGGGTGCGCCAGGACGCCCATCAAGTCCGCCAAGTCTTTAGAAACGATCGAACGCCAAGGCATGCCCCGAGTTTAACAGCTTAAAATGAAGATAACTACATTACTTTATGTTAAGATCTATGGATATATGAGTAGGGATCGCCGATGACACACATTTCGCCGTTTTACCGGCTTCGCGGGTGGATGTCCGCCGAACGAACCGATATTTGGGTTCTCGTTGTCTACTCGGTCGCAATTGGCCTACTTTCTCTGGTGGTGCCGATCGCAACCCAGTCGCTGGTGAACACGATCGCTTTTGGCGTCCTGCTGCAGCCATTGGTGGTGCTCTCGGTTCTGGTGCTGCTGGGCCTGGCTTTCGCGGCCGTACTAAAGGCCTTGCGCGTCCATGTCGTTGAAGTCATGCAGCGGCGCGTGTTTGTCCGGGTCTGCGGTGACTCGATGGAGCATCTCCTCCGGGCTCGCATCGACGCCTACGACGGTCACGGGCCAGAGCTGGTGAATCGCTTCTTCGACGTCGTGACCTTGCAAAAGAGCGGAGCCAGCCTGTTGACGGAGGGTCTGGAGGTGATCATGGCCGCCTTGATCGGAATGGTACTTTTAGCCGTCTACCACCCGCTGCTCATGGTCTTTTCTTTGTTGCTTCTGCTTTCGACGCTAATCGTTTTATTCCCTCTGGGCGTCGGCGCGGTGCGCACGGCCATTGACGAAAGCAAAGCCAAATACGCGATCGCCGCTTGGCTGCAGGAACTGGCCCGTCACCCGGCCACCTTCAAGACGCCGGCAGGTGCCCAACTCGCGGTTGAGCGAGGCAACAGTTTAGTTGCCTGCTACCTGGATGGCCGCGGCGCTCACTGGCGCGTCCTGCTTCGCCAGATCGCCGGCTCTCTGGCCCTTCAGTCTGTCGGTACCGCCGCTGTCCTGGCGGCTGGCGGCTGGCTTGTGATGGAACGCCAGCTCACACTTGGCCAGCTCGTCGCGGCGGAATTGGTGGTCGCGGCCAGTCTCGCCAACATCTCCAAGTTCGGTAAGCAGCTTGAGACTTTCTACGACCTGCTGGCCTCAGTCGATAAGCTTGGCTACATCACCGATCTGGCGCTCGAGCCCAGCGGCCCCGAAGAAACCGCGGGGGCCGGCCCCGCCGCGATCGAAATTCGGCAGATCAGTTTCTCCTTCGACCCAGCGCGGCCCTTGCTGAAAGATCTAAGCCTCAACATCCCACCCGGCGCCCGCCTTGCCATCAAGGGCCCCACCGGTAGCGGCAAGAGCACTCTAATCGACTTGATCTATGGCTTTCGTGAACCAACCTCTGGCAGCATCTCTCTCGACGGACAAGCCTACCGCAATCTCAAGCTCTACCACCTGCGCGACCAGATCGCCCTGGTCCGCGGGGTTGAGATTTTCCACGGATCGGTCGAAGAGAACATTCGCCTCGGCAACACCGCCATCGACTCGGGCCGCGTCCGTTTCATCCTCGATCAGGTCGGCCTGCTCGAAGCCATCGAACGCCTGCCCGGAGGTCTGCGCTTCAATCTCGACACCGGCGGCCATCCCCTCACCCAAAATCAGGCCTACCGATTGATGATCGCCCGGGCCATCGCGCTCCAACCGCGTGTCCTGATCCTCGACGAGATCCTCGATCGCCTCGACGACGGCGAGGATCGCGATAAACTGCTGGAACATCTTGCCGGTCCCGCCGCGCCCTGGACGCTCATTCTGGCCAGCCAGTCCCCGGTAATGATCGGGGCCTGCCAGCAGACTCTGACCTTGGAGCTTCACGCATGAGCGCCGAACCGAAATTCACACTGGCGGCAATGGCGCTTACCGGTAAATCCGGCGGGCCGCGCCGTCTCGCCGTCGTCCTCACAATTCTCTTTGCGATCGGTCTGCCCTCGTTGATTTTCGCGCCTTGGGTCCAGAACGTTTCCGGCTTCGGCAAGGTCGTTGGCACAACGCCGCTGGAGCGCCAGCAATCGATCGATACGCCCGTTGAAGGCCGCGTCACCGTCTGGCACGTTGGCGAAGGAGCCAAGGTGGCCGCTGGCGACTTGATCGCCGAGATCGCCGATAATGACCCCCTTATCCTCGAACGCCTGAAAGAAGAGCGCAACATGATTGGCATCCGTGTCGACCAGGCCCGCAGCCGTGCGGACCGACTCCTGCTTGGGCACCGGGAGACCGGCAGACGCGAGGAGCTTGGTGGTCAGGTCCTTGTCGCCGGCGATGTCGACGGCGAGGGCGCCGGTCTTCGAGGTCATCGTGGCTCGGATCCGCTGGGCGTGGACGCCCTGACCGAGCTGGACGAGGGATGCGCCGTTGAGCCGGATCCACGGGATGTCGCGGCTGACGGCCTCCTCGATGATCGCCGCGGTCGACGGCCCGAACGCCGTGCGCTGCGCCAGCCGCAGGAAGGCGTCGAGCTCGGCCTCGAAGTCGAAGCCGTCCTCCACC